>CANQWT010000072.1 GCA_947627635.1 uncultured Bacilli bacterium | reverse complement strand
TATTCCGATTTTTTATTTCCTTTACTCTGAGAATTGATTTACTTATCTCTATCAGTTTCCGTTACTTTGAGAAGTCATCTTTAGGATAATGTGTTTAAAATAATGTTTGGAAGTTTTCAAAATGAAAAGACCTTGTTACTTCACACATTCTTTAAGTTTTCCCCAGATTTTAACCATAGCATAGGTATCCAATGCACAATATTTTAATAAACTTTCTCTTAACTTTTCTTGTCCTTCTAAAGATAAGTTTTCCATATTTTGGTAAGCAGTCATTGCTTCTTCTCCATTGTGAATTAAATTTAAATTGTGGTAATTAAGAGAAGGGTCATCTTGAAAGAGTGCTGGTAAAACATATTTGATAGAATAAGAACCTTCCATTTCTTCTACGTAATAGCTTCGATTATAAAAAGGTACCATTAAATCTTTAATATTTTCATAAATATTCATCAAATGTTCAGATAAATCAGGAAATAAACTTGCTAAAGATTTAATCACAGACTTTTCAAAGTTCATATTATAAGCTAAAGTGCAAACGTTCATTGGAATATCTTTTACTAATTGTTCTGCGAGCTTTCTTCTTGGGTCCTCTCCTACTGGAGCTAAAAACTCTTTGTGTTTTAGACTATCATCTTCTTTTTCAATATAATGTAGTGAATACTGAAATGGGATTTGCATATAAGGTTTCACATCATCATAAAGTGGTATAGACTGTTGATAAGTTTCAAAGTCCAAAAAGTAGAGTGGATAAGATAGCGTATTTAAAAATTCTTGAATTGCTGTTTTGTCAATTTCAGGCTCTTTATGTTCTAGTTCAAATTCTATTTGTTGTTTGACTTTTTTATCCATTTTTTCATGGACTAAATCTTCATAAGTATAAATGCCTTGTTTATAAAACTTAAATTTGCTACTGTTTCGCATCCGTCTTAGCTTGAATACATTTTTTTCAGGTAAATGTTTCGTACAGTGAGCAAAAAAAGGACATTCGTAAGGTGTCATGCAATGCATTCCGATATCATCTTTTGGTTCTTCTTTTTGGAGCATATATTGGTTGATTTCCTCGATTTTTTCTTGGACTTCTTTTTGCTTTTCTTTGACGATTTTAGTCACATTTTCTTTGATAAAGAGTTTATCTAATTCAAGACTTCCTTTTCTTACATAAAAACGATTAAGGTATACGATACATGATTTTACAACGTTATATCCTAGTTGAGTTAAAACATAAACTTGATAAGAAATGTCGTCAATATAAATCTCTTTAATTTCAGTAGAACTTTTGACTTCATAAAGTTCAAACGTATTCCCTTTCTTGACTAAAATATCTACACTGCAAAAGTTTCCTTGGTAATCAAATGATGCTTCTGTTATAACAGTATTTTCTTCTTTTAAAGCTTCGTTGGTATCTTTAATCATATCTTCTAAATGTTCACTAAAAGGAATATCTACATATTTTCCAAATAATTGTTTTGCTAAAATACCTACTTCTGTTCCATTGTCTAAAACTGCTTGATTTGAAATTTCTCCTTTTTCTAAAGGCATAAACTTATCTAGCCATAACATTTTATTACATTGTACAGCATTACAATATTTTGATTTTGATAAATACATAAGCTTTCACTCCTTTATTTTAGCTTTGAAAAAATATTTTTTAATTCATCATGAATAACAAGAGTTGCCATTGTATCGTAAGGTGTTGGACTTAAATTTAAAATCACTAGATTTTTTCCCTGAAATAGTCGTACCATACTAGAAGCAGGTTCTACGACAAGCGATGTTCCTGCGACAATTAGTAAATCTGCTTCCATAATGAGACGTTGAGCTTCAGTAAAACAAGCTGGTAATGTTTCTCCATATAAGACAACATTTGGTTTGATTATGCCACCACAACTACACATTGGAACACCATTAGTTTGAAAAACTTTCTCTGGTCCATAAGACTTTCCACATTTAAGACAGGAGTTTTTGTAAATAGTTCCGTGAATTTCATAAACGTTTTTACTTCCTGCTTTTGTGTGTAATCCGTCTATGTTTTGAGTGACAATTCCTTTTAGTTTTCCTTTGTCCTCTAGTTTCTTTAAATAAAGATGCGTTATATTTGGTTCTTTATCTAAGCAATTGAAATTTTCTTTGTAATAATCGTAAAACTCTTGAGGGTGTTGATAAAACATTTCACTACTAAGCATATATTCAGCAGGATATTTACTTTTTACCGAGTACATTCCATTTTTACTTCGAAAGTCTTTTAAACCACTATCTGTTGATACACCTGCGCCACTAAAAAATACTATATTGTTAGAGTTATCTATCATTTCTTGTAATTTTTCTATTTTATCCATATCAATACTTCCTTAGCTCTATATTTATTTAATCATACGTATGTTTTCTAGTCAATCATTCTTCACATTTTTTTGTGAAAAAGAAAAAGCAAGATTTTGGCATAAAAGCTACTCATCTTACTTCTTTTTCCTTATAAATAGACTTTACAAATGAAATACTTTTTACTTGTAATCTTACTTTGGCGGAACGAACGATTGTTGTTCGCATTACCTTCTGTGTTGTTGAATGCGAAAACTCCTGCACCTGCTTCATTCTC
>CANQWT010000071.1 GCA_947627635.1 uncultured Bacilli bacterium | reverse complement strand
TTGGCTCTTTTTTTGCTTCATTTTTATACTTTTTTCTTTCTTTTATCGTCGTTTTTCTTTTATTTTGCGTGCATTTATCTCTGTAGTTAACGAGCATGGCTATACAACCATACTTTACAAATTTCTTAAAATCGAATTCGTTCTTGAATATAAGCCTCTACTTCTTCTAAAGGCAATGTAACTTGCTCCATACTATCACGTTCTCTTATTGTTACTGTTCCTTTATCTAATGTATCTTGGTCGACTGTAATACAGAAAGGTGTTCCAATGGCATCTTGTCTACGATATCTTTTACCAATGCTTCCTGCTTCATCATAACTAGCTGGGAAAGATTTGGTTAATATTTTATAAATTTCATGAGCTTTATCGCTATGATATTTTTTAATCAATGGTAAAATAGCTATTTTATAAGGAGCAAGAAATGGATGAAAATGCATTACTTCACGTGTTTCACCATTTTCTAAAGTCTCTTCACTATAACATTGGTCAAGTAACGCTAAAACCAAGCGATCACATCCAACAGTTGACTCGATAATATAAGGAATATATTTTTCATTAGTTTCGGGATCTTGATACATTTGACTTTCTTTAGAATATTCTTGATGACGAGATAAATCGTAATTGGTTCTATTGTGTGTCCCGTTAATTTCACCCCAACCAAAGTTAAATTGATATTCAATATCGCAAGCTTCTTTGGCATAATGAGCTAGTTTTTCATGATCATGATAACGTAGTTTTTCTTCCTTAAGTCCCATATCTATAAAAAATTGTCTAGCATATTCTTTAAAATAAGCATATAAATCACTATCCATACCTTCCTTACAAAAAGTTTGATACTCCATTTGTTCAAATTCAATAGTTCTAAAGGTAAAATTCCCTGGAGTAATCTCATTACGGAAAGCTTTACCAATTTGCCCGATACTAAAAGGTAATTTAGAACGCATTGATCGTTGAACATTCAAAAAATTAACATATTCTCCTTGAGCATTTTCAGGTCGCAAATAAATTTTGCTTTTTGCATCTTCAGTAACACCTCTATGGGTTTCAAACATCAAATTAAATTGTCTAATATCTGTAAAATCGCTAGCATTACAATTAGGACATGGAACCTTATGTTCACTGATATAGGAAAGCATTTCTTCTTGACTCATACCATCAGCTTTAGCTGTAGGATCAAAATCATCAATTAAGTTATCTGCTCTATATCTTTTTTTACAATGTTTACAATCAATCAAAGGATCTGAAAAACTTTGAACATGGCCTGATGCTTCCCAAACTTTTGGATGCATTAAAATAGCAGCATCAACTTCAAAAGCATTTTCTCTTTCAACAATAAAACGCTTCCTCCAAGCATCTTTTACATTGTTTTTAATACGAGCTCCTAAAGGACCATAATCCCAAGTATTCGCAAGACCTCCATAAATTTCGCTTCCTTGAAAGATAAATCCATATTGCTTACAATATGCAACTAATTTTTCCATTGTTAACTTTGTCATTTTACATTTTCTCCTTTCATGTGAGTGATTTTAAAAGTATCAATTCCTCTTATCACTTCATCCACTTCTTTAACTTCTTTCATATACATTGTACTTTCTGCTTTAGAAATTGTTCTTCTTTTTACTCCTTCTTTGAATAACTGAAAGAGTGGGTCGTAAAGATGGGTCATATTATAAAGATAAATTGGATAATCTCTATTTGTTGTTCGAACCTCTTCTCTTACTCCTAAAATTTCAGTCATTGTTCCAGTTCCACCTTCTAAAAATACAGCCATATCACTTTCTTGATAACAGCGTTTTGTTCTATCAAATGTTGTCTCTTCTACAAAGACTTGGTCTTCTATATAATTTAGGGCTTCACTTTCTCTTGTTTTATCAAGGACAATTGTTACGTTTTTACCACAGTCTTTAAAAGTTTGATAACACAACTGCATTAACCCAGAAGATGCTCCTCCTAGCACTAAATCAACATCAGGTGTTGCGGCAAGTTCACGAATGAGTGTTCCACAGAGATTATAAGTATCTAAAGTCAGGCTATCTGCGGCACTACAACCAATAAATATTTTCATTTCACTCTTCCTTTCTTTAAAATAAAAAGTGATTCTACTCGTAAGGACATACTTGTATTCATATCATAATCGTATGCGGTCCCACCTTACTTATTCTTTAATAGAATCACTCATTATTTTGGTATAGCTAGAGGTTTCCAAGCCTCATCATCGCTTCCTTTATTGATATATTAAGTATACTGGTATTTTTTAAAAGTTGCAAGCTATTTCTTATCAAATGTTTTTAAAAATTGTTTTGCTTCTTTGACTTCCATTGTTGCGAATAAAGAACAAAAATCATTGATACCGGTGTCAAAGAAACAACTATCAATTCCAAGAAATTGTGCTTCATAAACTCTTTGCTTAGAAGTTGTAAGTAGTAAAACACCTTTGTTATTACTATAATAAGTTTTAGAAAGAAGTGAAGGTAAATCTTCCTTTGCATCTAGAAATGCTTGAACATGAAAGCAAGATGCATTTTCCTTTTGTCGTTTTTCTTTACTAGAAAGTGGTTTTTTAGAAAGAACAAACATCTCTTTTTGATAAAAACAAGCAAGATTTTCTAAAGGCATTTCCTCTTCTAATATTTCTAAAATTTCTTCTTCCACTAAAAATATTCTTTTCTCATCCATAATGACACCTCAATTAGGCACTTATTATATAACTTTATTTCCTATTTGTAAACTTTTTCTATTCATAATGTTAATCCTTTTTAGAAATGATACCAAGAAATTTTTTTAAAATGATACCTTTAATATATAATATGCATCCAAA
>CANQWT010000070.1 GCA_947627635.1 uncultured Bacilli bacterium | reverse complement strand
CTAAAAAGAGTAACAATATTATACTAGTAAATAAATGATTTGCAACTTCATCCATTTACTAATCAGTATTATACGTGGTATAATTTAATTGGTGATACAAATGAAAAAACAAGAAACAGCATTGGATAAGAAAGTTTTAGTCTATATTTTAATTGTTCTTCTATTTTTAGGAGGAGTATATTTACTAACAGATAAGCTTGTAGCAAAGAATAAATACAAAGAAAAAACAACTGTAGATAATGGAAGTGTATCAATTCAGTATAGTGAAATTATTTTAGGAGAAGTTTTTTCTAAAAGTCAAAAAGAATACTTAGTACTTTGCTATGATAAGGAAGAAGAACAAGATGATTACAATTCTATTGTAAGTGACGTTATGAATGGAGACAAAATAAAATTATACACAGTTGATTTATCGCATGCCTTTAATAAAGCTTTACTAACAAAAGATAAAAGTAATACTCATCCAACAAAAGCAAGTGAACTAAAAATAAAAGGAGCAACACTTATCCATATTAAAGATAAAAAAGTGGTTGATTATATTGAAGGAAAAGAAGCAATTACTT
Source organism: uncultured Bacilli bacterium (assembly GCA_947627635.1). GTDB lineage: Bacteria > Bacillota_I > Bacilli_A > RF39 > UBA660 > CANQVB01. Next base: position 3,202 of record CANQWT010000070.1, on the reverse strand, counting down.
CTTTTGTAGGAGACTATAAGTAGTCTTCTTTTTTACGGGATTTCATAAAATAATAAAAATTAGAAAAAGAACGAAGAAGAATGTCAATTAAAACGAAAAATTATCACAAACTACTAGTTCTATGATATGATTATAAAGATTAGGGGTGAAGCAAAATGCCTAGAAAAAAACAAACAGAACAAGAACCTAAAAAAGATGATTTAGAACAAGAAGAAGTAAGAGAAATTATTGTTGAAAGAAAAGTAGGTTTCAATTATTTAGAAGTGACTATCATTATGGTAATTTCTATTCTTTTCGGGTTCATTATAGGAAATGTTGTAAATTATGTAAAAATTTCTACAAGAGGAGAAAAAGCACCATCTGAACTGAAAGAATTTATTACAACTTATAATGATATTACGAGTGAATATTATGAGGATATAGATAAAGAAGCTTTATTAGATGCTGCAATTGCAGGAATGGTTGGCTATTTGGATGACCCATACTCAAGTTATATTGAGGGGGAAGCCTCTTCTTCCTTTAATGAGAAAATTGATGGGGAATATTCAGGTATAGGTGCAACTGTAAGTTATCAAAATGGTGTTTACACAATGATAGATATTATAAAGAATGGACCTGCAGATAAAGCTGGAATGAAGGAAAATGATATTTTAAAAAAGGTAGATAAAAAAAATGTAGATGACCTTTCTATCAATGACCTTGCAGATATTGTTAAGGGAAAGAAAGGTACAGTTGTTATTTTGGAAGTATTAAGAGGAGAAGAGGAAAAGACCCTTACAATTGTAAGAAATACTGTTGAAATTAGCTCTGTAACTTCTAAATCTTATGAAGAAGAGGGAAAGAAAATAGGTTATTTAAAAGTGGATATTTTCGCAGCAAATACTGCAAAGCAATTTGAAAAAGCTCTGAAAAAATTGGAAAAAAATGGAATAAATTCATTGATTATTGACGTTCGTGATAATCCTGGAGGTCATCTTACTCAAGTATCAGAAATATTATCTTTATTCTTGAACAAAAAACAGGTGATGTATCAAACTGATGTTGATGGGAAAAAGAAAAAGGTCTATGCACTAAATAATACTACACGTAATTATCCAGTAGTAGTGCTTACTAATGAGTCTAGTGCTTCTGCATCTGAAATTCTAGCTGCTTGTATGAAAGAAGTTTATAAAGCAGAGTTAGTAGGAATAACAACTTATGGAAAAGGAACTGTTCAAAAAAGCATGACTTTAAAAAATGGGGATACGATTAAATACACTACAGAAAAATGGTATACCCCTAAGGGAAATTCTATCAATGAGGTAGGAGTTAGTCCTACTGTTGAAGTACAGCAAAGTGAGAATTTTGTAACAACAGGTTTAGAAAGCGATGATGCACAGCTTCAAAAAGCACTTGAAGTTTTAAGACAAAAATAAAAAATATTTTCATGAGAATTTAGTCATATAAAAACTATGAGTGGTACTATTCATGTGCCACTTTTTCTTATGTTAGAAAAATACGAAATTTTGTTTGACTATCAAACTAAAGTATGATAAGTTGGATATAGGAGGAACGGTACAAATGAACGAACTTATAGAAACAGAAGAAAAAAGAATAGAAAGCATGATATATGAAATAAGAGGACAGCAAGTAATGTTGGATAGTGATTTAGCAAAACTTTATGGTGTAGAAACTAAACGAATAAACGAAGCCGTAAAAAATAATCCTGATAAATTTCCTGAAAGATTTAGCTTTAAATTAACGTCTCAAGAAAGTGAAATTTTTTTGGTCGAAATTTTCGACCAAAAAAATAATTATATTGAAACTCGTGGTGGTAAATATAAAAATCCACGAGTATTTACTGAACAAGGTGTAGCTATGCTTGCTACTATTTTGAAATCTCCTGTTGCAACTAAAGTAAGTATTGCCATTATGGATGCTTTTGTAATGATGCGTAAATATATATCAACAAATTTAATAGAACAAAAACTTATTAACCAACAAGTCTTAAAAAACAGTGAGGACATAAAACTATTACAAAATTCATTCAGTAAGTTTGAAGAGAAAAGAAAGAATAACGAAATCTATTTTAATGGGCAAATATGGGATGCTTATTCCAAGATACAAGAGATATTTAAAAAAGCGAAAGAAAAGTTAGTTATTATAGATAATTATGCAGATAACACAATACTAGATATGATAAAGAAATTAAAAGTAGAAGTTATACTAATAACAAAACCTAAGAATTTATTAACAGAACAAGATATAGAAAGATATAATAGTCAATATCATAATTTAAAAGTATATTTTAATGATAGTTTTCATGATAGATATTTTATATTGGATGATAAAGAAACATACCATTGTGGAGCCAGTATCAATAGAATAGGGTATAGGACATTTTCAATGACTTTAATTAGTGATATAGAGGTAAGAAATGCTTTACAAAATAAACTAAATGAAATCGTATAAACTTGAAGTCGCAAATTGCGACTTCAAATTGGAAGAAAAAATAAGTGACTAAATTATGAAGTTTTTTGGTCGAAAATTTCGACCAAAAATAAAAAGAAGAAGTAAATAGTTATTCATAAAGTTCCTAAGGTCGCAAAATGCGACCTTAGAAAAATAAAAAACAAAAAAGAAAACGTATAATTTGTTTTAGTAGAAATGATATGCAATGTTTTTGAGTATATTTTGTTGCTAGTTTTTTGGTCGCAATTTGTGACCAAAAAGTGAAAGAATACACCAACAGTTATTCATAAGTTTTTTTTAATATCAAAATTTTTAACTACATTCCGGGCTTCTTTTTATGCTGAATTTTCATAAATCGGGGGGGGTACTTTTAATAAGATATAATGACACTAGGATGGTGTCAGAATGAAGAAATATAAAGAAGTAAAGACAAGAGAAGAAAGTAATAAAACAGTAAAAAGAAGTATAGTTCTAATGAGTACTCTAATACTAATAGGAATAACAATATTTATAGGAACAAGTTATGCTCTATTTAGTATCATGATAAAAGGAGAAAAGAAAGTATCCATAGAAACAGAAGAATTTAAAGTAGAAATGGAAGATGGAGAATATATAAAAGTAGATGCCTTAGGAACAATGAGTGATGAAGAAGGAAAGATGAGTAAACCATATATATTCACAGTCACAAAAAATGCAGGGACAATAGGAGCATATTATAGTTTATATCTAACAGAAGAAAGTGGAGAGTTAA
>CANQWT010000069.1 GCA_947627635.1 uncultured Bacilli bacterium | reverse complement strand
AGTGTCATTATATCTTATTAAAAGTACCCCCCCGATTTATGAAAATTCAGCATAAGAAAAAACAATAGAACGCAAATTAAAAAAATTCAAAGCGAAGGAAAAGCATTGCTAAAAATACAAAAAAGTGGAACATCGTCCACTTTATGCTACTTCTTCAAATTGTGAATTGTAAAGTTCTGCATAGAAACCATTTTTCTTCAATAATTCTTCATGAGTTCCTTGTTCTACTATATCTCCATCTTTCATCACCAAAATCAAATTTGCATTACGAATTGTAGACAGCCGATGAGCAATAATAAAGCTTGTTCTTCCTTCCATCAAATGGTCCATAGCATTTTGTATCAATTGTTCCATACGTGTATCAACACTAGATGTGGCTTCGTCCAAAATTAAAATCTTTGGATTTTTTAAAATCACTCTTGCAATTGTCAGTAATTGCTTTTGCCCATTCGATACGTTGTCACTTTCTTCATTTAAAACCATATCATAACCATCAGGTAATGTTCTAATAAAGTGGTCTATGTGAGAAGCAATAGCTGCATCTTCAATTTCTTCATTGGTGGCATCTTGTTTTCCATAGCGAATGTTTTCTCTTACAGTATCACTAAATAACCATGTATCTTGCAAAACCATACCAAATAAACTTCTTAAATCATCCCGCTTCATTTCGCGAATATCCTTACCATCAACAGTAATACTTCCACTATCAACATCATAGAAACGCATCAAAAGTTTAACCATTGTCGTTTTACCCGCACCTGTAGGACCAACAATAGCAATTTTACCACCTGTTGGAATTTTGGCATTAAAGTCATGAATAATCGTTCTATCTTTTGTATATCCAAATTGAACATGATTAAAGGCAATATCACCTTTTACTTTGCTCATATCCATTTTATAATCTACATCTTTGACTTCTTCTTTTTCATCTAAGAATTCAAAAACACGCTCTGATGCTGCCAACATACTTTGAATTAAGTTCGTGACTTGGGCAATTTGAGCAAGAGGATTTGTAAAGTTTCTAATATATTGCGTAAAAGATAAAATATCTCCAACTTCAATTCGATTTTTGATAACTAACCAACCACCAAGAATAGAAATTACAACATAACCAATATTTCCAATAAACATCATAATCGGATGCATCATTCCTGCGAAAAACTGACTTTTCCAAGCACTTTTGTATAACACTTCATTTGTTTTTTGAAAGTCTTCTAGTACTTTATCTTCTTGATTAAATAAAGTTACAATATCATGACCTGTGAACACTTCTTCCACTTGTCCATTGATATGTCCTAAATATTCTTGTTGACGTTTAAAATACTTTTGACTTCCACCCATGACAATTGCCATTAGGAAAATCGCAAGAGGAATAATTAAGAAAGCAACTAAGGTCATTAAAGGAGAAATCGATAACATCATCACAATTACTCCAATCATCATTGTAACAGATGAAATGACTTGGGTTAGACTTTGGTCTAAACTTTGACTTAATGTATCCACATCATTAGTAATTCTTGATAAAATCTCTCCTGTCGTTTTCTTTTCATAATAAGCAAGAGGAAGTTTATGCATCTTTAGTGACAACTTTTCACGCAAAGAAAATGCAAGTTTTTGGTTGACTCCTGCCATAATAAAGCCTTGAATGTAGGAGAAAACCATACTAATAATATAAAGTCCTAAAAGTGTTAGTAAAATACTACTTATTTTCGCAAAGTTAATTCCTGTAGTCGTTCCCATAATTTTTCCAATTAGACCATTGAAAATTTCAGTTGTTGCTTTTCCCATAATCTTAGGACCAATGATAGAAAATGATGCACTTGCAATTGAAAAGAGAATGACAAAGAAAATTGCTACTTTGTAAACTTTTAAGTAAGATAGTAGTCTTTTCAAAGTGCCTTTAAAGTCTTTTGGCTTTTCAAAATTCATGCCTCTTGGATTACGACGAGGCCTATTTTCATTTTCTTTAGGCATTTTCTAACTCCTCCTTTGAAAGTTGGCTTTCTGCAATTTCACGATAGACAGAACAGGTTTTTAAAAGTTCTTTATGTGTTCCAATGCCTACCATTTTTCCTTCATCTAACACAACAATTTGGTCAGCATGTAAAATGGTGTTAATTCGTTGTGCTACAATGAAGATAGTTGCATCTTTTGTATGCTCATAAAGAGCTTGTCTTAATACATAATCTGTCTTAAAGTCTAAAGCAGAAAAACTATCATCAAAAATGTAAATCTCTGGATGAATGGCAATGGCTCTCGCAATTGATAGACGTTGTTTTTGTCCACCAGACACATTTGTACCGCCTTGACTAATTGGACTTTTGTATTTCTTTTTCTTACTTTCAATAAATTCTTCAGCTTGAGCAATTTGAGATGCTAAAATCATATCATTATCACTCATCTCTTCGTTTCCAAACTTGATATTGGACTCTATTGTTCCAGAAAAGAGAATTCCTTTTTGTGGGACATAACCAATTTTAGCATGCAAATCTTTTTGGAGGACATCTTTCACATTGATACCATCTACTAGAAGTTCACCTTTAGTAACATCATAAATTCTTGGAATTAAATTGATGAGTGTACTTTTACCACTTCCTGTACTTCCAATAAAGGCAGTCGTTGTTCCTTGCTTGGCTGTAAAGGTGATATCTGTTAGTACATCTTCATCGCTATCAGGATAACGGAATGAGACATTCTTAAACTCAACAAGACCTTTAATACGACGACCGAATTCTTTAGGATTTTTAGGGTCTACCACAGAATTTTTCTCTTCTAATACTTCCATGATACGGTTCGCACTGACATTGGCACGTGGGAAAATAATTGAAAACATTGAAATCATTAAGAAAGACATGATAATTTGCATCGTATATTGAATGAAGGCAAGCATATCTCCTACTTGTATTACACCTTCATCAATGGCATGAGAGCCTTTCCAAACAATGAAAATACAAATTGCATTCATTACAAACATCATTGTTGGCATCATAATACTCATGGTTCTATCAATGAATAAATGCGTTTTCTTTAAGTTATTATTAGCTTCTTCAAAACGTTTCTTTTCATACTCTTGATTACTAAAAGCTCGAATGACAGGAATTCCTGTTACAATCTCCCGTGATACTTGATTAAGACGGTCTACTAGCTTTTGTAATTTCTTAAACCTAGGCATCACAAAAGTAAATAAAGTAACAACGATAGTCATGACACAAACAATTCCAAGACCAATGATATATGTCATACTAGGTGCTGTCGATAAAACTCTAAATAAACCTCCTAAGGCAATAATTGGAGCATAAAATACCATACGAAGCATCATGACCATCATCATTTGTACTTGTTGAATATCGTTTGTATTTCGAGTAATCAAAGAAGCAATTCCATATTTTTTATACTCGGCTTTGGAAAAAGATAAGACTTTTTTGAACTCTGCTTCTCGAAGACGCATTGCAAGACTTGCTGCAACACGAGAACCAAGAAGTGATACTAAGACTGTTGCAAAGCATGAGAATAGTGCTAAACCTAACATTTTAAGGCCTGCAATAAGAATATAAGAAGTTTGCATATTATCGAGGTTGATACCTATTTTTTCATATTCATTCGCAATTGCAGTTACTGCACTTGATGAGACAATTGTATCAGGCATTTCCTTAAATTGTTCATTGATTTTTTCTCTTATATTTTGCCGTTCTTCCAAAGGAAGTTGCTTTAAAATATCAATGAAAGACAAGCTTTGGAAAATGGCTGGAATATTTTTTTTCAAATTCTCTTGAATTTTCTTACTTTCTTCCGCATCACTTGTTAGCATATAGTGAACAAGAAGTGCTTTTTCCAACTCTTTATTTTGAAAGTCTTCTTCTAGATGGTATACTCGTTCCTGCTTTAAGATAGGATAATCTTTTACATAATCTTTATCATTGAGTGATAAAAGACGGTAATGTGAAAGAATTTTTTGATAGTCTTTTTCGTCTAAAAAAAGAGATAATTCTTCCATTGTACTTTTTCTTATAACTTTAGGAACTGGATTTTCTATTCCTTGTTGTTGAACACCTACATTGATAATTTTTGAGGTATAAGTTGGTAAAGATAAATCACACATTGCTTGAACAATCAACAAACAGATTAGTAGGAAAATTGTTCCTATATTTTTCTTTAAATAACGAAATATTTTTAACATCTATATTCCTCCAATTCATTTAGGTACTTTTTCATTATATGTTCATTTTTTTAAAAGTTCAACTGTTTCGATAGAAAAAAGTAAGATTTGTGAATTCTCAAAGTAACGGAAATTATAAGATACCTAGTTTCCATAACAATGAGAATAAGTGTTTCCTTTACTTT
>CANQWT010000068.1 GCA_947627635.1 uncultured Bacilli bacterium | reverse complement strand
CATCCCATGCTTTTTGTATGCTGATTTTTCATAAATCGGGGGGGGGTACTTTTATTAAGATATAATGGCACTAGAATGAGGTGCCTTATGTGGAGAATTAGAAATTTATTAAGAAAAATGAATGCCAAAAAGAGTTATCTAATGGTGATCGCTTTAATCAGTATTTTTATAGTAGTGGGCTATTTTAGTTATGCCATGTTTACTTCAAATCAAGAGCAGAAAGAAGCCATAAAAATTATCGCAGGAACGCTAACGGGAGAGTTAAAAGTCGATAATATAGAAGTAGATAGATTAGTAGTAAATCAAGGAGAAACGAAAGAGTTCACAATTACCTTAAGAAACAACAATGATCGGACCGCAAGATATCTTCTTTATTATACAGGAACACTACCTGATGGATTAGAAGCAGGATATGTAGTAGAAGAAGGAATTCAAATACCTCCTGAAGATAATGGAAGAAATATAGCAGTAGGAACAACAGAAACATATAAAATTAAAGTCAAGAACAATACAACAAGTAGTCAAACAATACAATTAAAATTAGACGTAGGACTAGAAAAGTTTGATTTGACAGTACCAAATAATGGACACTTGTTTGAAGAAATAAAAGCTCCATCAATACCAGAAGATACACCAATGCGAGAATACATTAACGAGGAGAATACAGAATATAATGACGAAACAAAAGATAAAATGTTTGTCTATCACCATGAGAGAGGAGACCAACAAGAAAATTGGACAGAGGAAGAGCTCACAGATTACCGTTATATAGGTGCAGACCCAAACAATTATGTTACTTTCAATAACGAAGTAGCAGGATGGAGGATTATAGGAATATTTACAGTAGAGAATGAAAAAGGAGAAAAAGAAAAGAGAATTAAACTCATTCGAAAAGAGAGCATAGGTAGTTATTTTTGGGATGATAAAAATGTGACAGAAGGTGTTCTTCCTGAAGATGGCAGTTTACATAGTAATGACTGGCCATATTCAAGACTAATGATGTTGTTAAATCCAAACAATGAAAATAATTCTTTGCTAACATCGGGAGGACAAGGAAGCCTATATTGGAATAAGCAGAGTGGAAATTGTCCTTATTACCTCTCATCAGTTCCACCCTGCAATTTTTCAGATATAGGACTAACATCAGAAGCACAAGAAATGATAGGGGATGCGAAGTGGTACTTGGGAGGAACTGCTAGCTATAGCGGCTCCACTAATGGATTAGCAAGTCATTTCTATGGTTATGAAAGAGGAAAAAATACTATGTACGGAAATTTTACCAATTGGATAGGAAAAGTAGGACTAATGTATCCAAGTGATTATGGTTATGCAACAAGTGGAGGGGGAAATGTAACAAAAGAACAGTGTCTAGCTAAGGCAATGTATAGTTGGAATAATTCAAAAGACTGTTGGAATAATGACTGGATATTTAATGGAAAATATCAATGGACATTAACACATTCTTCCGGTGCAAATGATCGAATTTTTCTTGTCTATAGTAGTGGTCGCGTTAGTTATGCTGAATCAGGATATAAAGATACTGAAGTACATCCTTCTGTCTATCTAATACCTAATATTCAAATTACTGGTACAGGTTCAAAAGAAGACCCATTTGTCTTTACTAAATAAAGCAAGCAATAAGAGGAGATTAAAAGTCTTTTCTTTTTGTATTTATGAAGTTCTAATTGATTATGCTTCTTCAAAGTTTACGAAACTCTAAGTCATTTTTTGACAATTTTACTATCGCTTTCTTGCTTCTCTTATTTAATTTTGATATAGTAATAATGTAATAGAAAAGATGAAAGACGTTTCTATTAAAGTTGGAATAGAGAGGGTATTTATGAAGTTAAGAAAAGGTAGAGGAATTGCAATTGTATTATTTTTATTAGGAGTTTTATTGATAGGGTTAAGCATCACTTACACGATTATGATAGTTCCAATGGATAAATCTTCTAAAAAGAAAATTGAAGTATTAGTACCTAAAGGACAGTCTGTTTTAAATATGGGTAAAGTCTTGGAACAAAAGGGCTTAATTCGTAATGCTTTCTTTTTTAAAGTTTATGTAAAATTAAATGGTATTCATGACATGAAGGCAGATATTTACTATATGAATAAAAGTATGTCTATGAAAGAAATTACGGATATGTTACGAAAAGGAAGTAATCGAAATGAAAATGCAATTCGACTTACGTTCCATGAAGGTAAAACCATTACCCAGTATGCTGAAACTTTAGAGAAGAATACCGATATAAAAGCCGAGGATTTCCTAACAAAAATGAAAGATACTACATACATTCAAGGTTTAATTGAAAACTACTGGTTCTTAACGGATGCGATATTAAACCCTGATATTTATTATCCATTAGAAGGTTATTTAGCACCAGATACATATGAATTTAAAGGAAAAGATGTTACAATTGAAGAAGTTGTTAAGACATTACTTGACCAAGAAGAAAAAGTACTAGAGCCTTATAAGGAAACACTAGAAGCACAAGGTAATGTCCATGAAGTTTTAACTCTAGCATCTATTGCTCAACTTGAAGCTAAAAATGCAGAAGACCAAAAGTTAATTGTTGGTGTTTTCCAAAATCGTTTAGCTTTAGGTATGAACCTTGGAAGCGATGTGACAACATACTATGCTTTCCAAGAAGAGATGGACAAGGACTTAACAACTGAAATGTTCAACACTTATAATCCTTACAACACAAGAAGTCAAGAGATGGCAGGACGACTTCCAGTTGGACCAATTTGTAATATGGAAGTTTCTGCACTTGAAGCAGGAATTACTCCAACAGCAAGTGAATACTACTATTTTGTAGCTGATAAAAATGGAAAAATTTATTATACGAAAACGAATGAAGAACATGAACAAACCGTACAGGAAATCAAAGACAGGGGAGATTGGATATGGTAGGAGAATATCATCAATATATTAGAGAGATTAAAGAATATGCGAAGAATGAAAAAATTCCAATTATGCAAGAGGAAGGAATTGATTTCTTAACAACCTTTATTATCAAGCATCAAATTCGAAATATCTTAGAAATTGGAACAGCAATTGGTTATTCGGCAATTATGATGGCACTATGTCATCCAACAATTAAAGTCACATCTATCGAACGTGATGAAGCAAGATATTTAGAAGCTTTAAAAAATATCAAAAAATTCCATTTGGAAGATAGAATTACACTCATTTTTAAAGATGCCTTAGATGTGAAATTGGATGGTGAGTTTGATTTAATTTTTATTGATGCTGCGAAGGCTCAAGATATCAAATTCTTTCAATTATTTACAAGAAACTTAACACCAAATGGTTATGTGATAACAGATAATATGTATTTTCATGGCTTAGTTGAAAAAAACGAAAAAGAAATCAAAAGTCATAATTTACGAGGGTTAGTGAAAAAGATTAAAGAGTATATTACCTTTTTAAATACAAATACCGAATATAATACAACAATATATCGTATCGGAGATGGTATTGCAGTGAGTGAAAAGAAACAATAGTTGTAGGAAGGAGAAGAAAATGTATGATAAACTTACTGACTGATATTACAGCACAATGTAGTGATTATGCATTAGCATCCACTCTTAATTTACTTCATATTGTAATCAATGTTTTACAAATCGCAGCCCCTATTGCTCTTGTGATTTCACTTTCAGTTGTATTTGTAAGAGCTATGGTAAATCCAGATGATAAGAAATCTAATAAAAGAATTATCAATGTTATTTTAGCAACGGTGATTTGTTTTTTAATTCCAACTGCTTTAAATATTATTTTAAGTATCATTCCTGATAATTTCGCAGGGATGGACATTGATAATTGCTGGCGCAATGCTTATAATGTTGACTATTCTAGTACGGATAGGGTTGTTGGGGTTGGTCTTAATCGTGTGGATTTAAAAGTCAATTTTTCAACCATTCTTAATATTACCGCTCAATCAACTGAAGGTAGTAGTGGTAGTTCTTCTAGTGGAGGAAAGTTAACAGAGTGTGGTGGTGTTAATTCCCATGGAGTAAAGGTCAAATGTATCTCTGGAAGTGGTAAAAACATTGACGTTGTTAATGAAGCTTTGAAGTATGAGGGATATCCTTATGTTTGGGGAGGAAAAGGGCCAAATTCTTTTGACTGTTCTGGCTTTGTTTCTTATGTCTATGGACAAAAAGGCTATTCTATACCAAGTTATACAGGCTCGCTGATGACCGTTGGAACAGAGGTAAGTAGTTTGTCTCAAGCAAAACCTGGGGATCTTCTAGTTCGACATAATGCTAGTACAAATCAAGGCCATGTCGTAATGTATATAGGAAATAATCAAAGAAAAATTACATATAAGTTTTCTTTTCAAAGACAATCAGACTATTTAATAGCTAGGTATTTATTAAATACAAAAGATGAAAGTGAATCATGGAATGATTTTTTAAGTAAAAAAACTACTATAAAAATGTTAAAGGATAATATGTCTTTAATAGAAACATTAGTAGAACATATT
>CANQWT010000067.1 GCA_947627635.1 uncultured Bacilli bacterium | reverse complement strand
GATATAAAGTTCTTTTACAAACAGGGAAATCTTTATTCATATTCACAATCATAGAAAAAGAAAGATCTTTATCAATTCCATTTTTAACTAATTGATTTAACTTGTTGAATTCAGAAGCATCCAAGTTAATACCCTGCCTAGAAACAGAAAGTAAATTTTTATAATCACGATTAGCATTTTCTGCGTAATACATAAATCTATTTTTTCTACAACCTTTTCTAGAAGAACAGGCATTACAAACGAAAGGTGTTTTATTTGTTTTAGGACAATTCATATCAAATTTAGGAGAAACTCCATATCTATTACATTTAATAAGTTGTCTGTGTTTTTTAATTTCATAATAAACTGTATTTCTAGATTTGTTAATCAATTCACTAATTTCAGAAATAGTTTTATTTTCATTTAAGTATTGTTCAATTTGAATTCTTTTAGATAAGTTTAAATGTTTATTATATACATTACTTGTACTCGTATCCATGCCTCCTTTTAATACAAGCATAATATCAAAGCATATTATAAGGTTAATAAGCAAAAGTACAAGACTGCACTTTTGCCATATAAAATTATATAATAAAAGTTTTTAATCAAGGGTCAAGATAAACTAGACACATGGTCTAGCTCTTGATTAAAAATCTTTGAAAGACTAAATTGTATAAATACTTCTTATTCCTCAATTTACTTTTGCAATTGAACTTTTCTCTTTTTTCATGAAAACTTCACAAAATTAAGTTTGTTTTGTGCTATAATCTAATATAGGTGATGAGAATGACAGACAAGCACTTTAAAACACTTGAAGAACAGATTGAAATTCTAAAGTATAAAGGTCTCAAAATTGCCAATGAAGAATATGCAAAAGAAGTTCTTTTAAGAGAAAACTATTTCTTTATCAATGGATACCGGTATCCTTTCTTTAAATCTAAGGATGAAAAGAAGTTTATTGAAGGAACTACTTTTGAAGAACTTTATAGTTTATTCTTATTTGATAGACGCATTCGAAATGTAATTTTTAAAAACTTACTAATCATTGAAAATAACATTAAATCTATTTTGTCCTATCAATTATCTAAAAAATATGGTTATCGTGAAAAAGATTATTTGAAAGCAAAAAACTTTACTGAAGATAGAATGAAGCAAAGGCAAGTTGCCGATTTACTTCATAAGATGAAAAGACAAATTAGAGTGAATGGTGCCCAGCATACAGCAACAAAACACTATATTACAAATTATGGTTATATTCCTCTTTGGATTTTAGTTAAAGTATTATCTTTTGGAATTGTTGGAGAATTATTTTCAATTCTTAAAAAAGATGACCAAAAAAATATCTGTGAACTGTATGATATTAGTATAGATACAATGTCCACATATTTGCCGATTTTAGCAAATTATCGAAATTTATGTGCCCATGAGGATATTTTGTATGATAATAAAACTCAAAAAGAAATCAACAATACTGTTTATCATCGTCTTTTAGGAATTGAAAAACAAGAAGATGAATATATATATGGAAAAAATGATTTATTTGCTTTATTTATGATTATGAAGCAGATGTTATCTAAAGAAGAATTTCAAAGTATGATGTTAGAAATTGATGGATACATTAACAACTTAAATTATAACCTTAATACAATTTCTGTGTATAAAATATTAGAACGCATGGGCTTTCCTAGAAATTGGAAAGATTTAGCTACTATAGAAAGGAGTAGGATAGAAGATGAATGAAAAATTAAAAAATGCAATATTGATTATAGTTTCCTTTGTAATTGGAGGTGTATTTACATTTTTAATTATTGATGGAAAGAATTTGTTAGGATTAAATGGAACAAGTAGTAATACTAGTGGTACTACAGGACTTACTTGTAGTGCGAAAAACTGTACAAAAGTAGTCGTTGATGAAAGTGGTATTTCGGAAGCTGTAGAAAAAGTATATGATGCTGTTGTATTTGTAAGAACCTATCAAAGTGAACAAGCTGTTGCGACAGGTACAGGTTTTGTTTATAAGCAAGATGATAAGTATGATTATATTATGACAAATCAACATGTCGTATCAGGTGGAGATTCTGTTAAAATTATAACTTCTAAAGATGTGACACTAGATGCTACTATACTAGGTGGAGATAGTTATATTGATATTGCTGTTTTAAGAGTTGAAAAAAACGATGGCTTAACAGTTGCTAGTTTAGGAAATAGTGAAACAGCTAAATTAGGTGACTTTGTCTTTACAATTGGTTCACCACTTGGCTATGAATATCGTGGAAGTATTACGACTGGTCATTTATCAGGAAAAGATAGAATGATTAGTGTAAGTACTACTAGTTCAAGTAGTGAAGACTGGGTAATGCGAGTTTTACAAACAGATGCAGCAATTAACCCTGGAAATTCAGGAGGACCACTTTTAAATATCAACGGTGAAGTTATTGGAATAAATTCCATGAAACTTGTTGAAACAGAAATTGAAGGAATGGGATTTGCTATTCCAATTGAGTATGCAATTAGTCATATTGAAACTCTTGAAAAAGGTAAAAAAATAGAATGGCCAATGTTAGGAGTTACAATGTTAAATACAACAGATGTCATGGCACTTTATCGTGAAGGTATCACAATTTCTAAAGATATGGAAGAAGGGGTTGTGGTAGTTGGTACTGAAAAAAATAGTGGTGCAGAAAAAGCAGGACTTGAAAAAGGAGATATTATTACAAAAATTGATGATAAAACAGTTAAAAATTCTGCATACTTAAGATATGAACTTTATCAACATGCTCCTGGGGATACTATTGAAGTTACATATTTAAGAGATAATAAAGAAAAGAAAGTAAAAGTAACACTTACGAAAATGGAAACAGATTAGGACGAAACAAAAGTTTTCCATTAGAAACTATATAATAAGGAAAGACAAAACGTTTTTCCTTTTCTATTTTATAATTGACGAACCTATGTTTGTTGGATATAATATAGGCAAAGGAGGAGAAGACATGGAAAAACAGAGAATTATTTTTCATATTGATGTGAATAATGCTTTTCTTTCTTGGACTGCAGTTCTTTTATTAAAACAAGGATATAAAGAAGATATTCGAACTATCCCTGCTATTATTGGTGGGGATGAGACTAAGCGAAGAGGAATTGTTTTAGCTAAAAGCCCTGTAGCTAAAAAATACGGAATTGTAACAGCAGAAACGATTTATAATGCTAGAAGGAAATGTCCAAATCTTCAAGTTTTTCCAGCCAGTTACTCTTGGTATCGTAAGTGTTCCCATGATTTAATGGAATATTTAAGTCAATATACACCTATTTTAGAACAATTTTCAATTGATGAGTGTTTCTTAGATTTTACCGGAACTTCATTTTTATATAAAGACTATATGGAAGTTGCTAAAACCATTCAAAAAGATGTGAAAGAAAAATTTGGTTTTACAGTAAATATTGGAATTGCTTCAAATAAACTTTGTGCGAAGATGGCATCTGATTTTGAAAAGCCAGATAAAATTCATACTCTTTTTCCAGATGAAATTGAAGCAAAGATGTGGCCTTTACCAATTGGAGACTTATTTATGGTTGGCAAACAAACAAAAGAAAAACTAGAACAGTTAGGAATACATACCATTGGAGCACTTGCGAATACATCTCAGTCTTTTTTACAAAAATATTTTAAAAATCAAGCAGTATCTTTATGGGAGGCTGCAAGAGGAATTGATTACTCTAAAGTTTTATCCACAAGAGAAAAGAATAAGTGTATTAGTGTATCGGAAACATTACAATATGACTATACGGATGCATCCAAACTTAAGAAAATCTTATTTTATCAAGCAGAAGATGTTGGAAGAAATCTACGGCTTAAAAAGATGTATACAAAAAGTATTGCGATTACTTATAAGAATAATTTATTTAAAAGCTATTCTCATCAAATGACTTTATTAAATCCTACCAATGTAACACAAGAAATTTATCGTGTTGCTTGTCTTTTATTTGATGAAAGTTGGAAAGAAGACCCTATTAGAAATATAGGAATTCGCTTATCTGATTTAACGACTACTGTACAAGAACAGGTTTCTTTCTTTGAAGAAGTAAAAGAAGAAAAAGTAAATAAAGTTCAAGAAGTTATCGACCAAATTACTAAAAAGTATGGTAGAGAAAGTCTTGTTCCAGCAAGCTATAAAGAAGAAGTAAGAGAGCGACATGAAAAACTGAAGGAATAATGGATAGGTAATGATAACTATGTTAAAATAAGATTAGAATAGACGAAGAACGGTGATAACGCTGTTATGGTGGAAGCAGAGCACCCATGGTCTATCCGTAGTGGTAACTGGAACAATGGTGCAGGCGCAGGAGTTTTCACATTCAACCGAGCAGACGAGGCAGGAAGTGTGAGTATCTATGATTCGTTCCGCCATGTTATGATTACAAGTAAAAAGATATCATTTGTAAAGTCTATTTTGTAGCAAAATAAAAAGTAAGATGAGTAGTAGTACATACTAAAATCTTACTTTTTGTTTTAAATACCTCTTACTTAATTTTGCAAGTATATCCTTCTTTTTCCAAAGCTTTTTTGGCTTCTTCAGGTGTACTTTTTTTGTCAATTGCATTAGCTGTTAACTTATCTACATCTAAATCTGCAGATACTTTTAGTTGTTTTTCTTTAACACTTTGTTTGCAGTCTTCGAATGCATTTTTGTAGCTTGATAAGTAGCTTTTAACAATGGTACAAAAATCTTGTTTTTCAATTGCTTTAATTTGTGTGTCATTGTATGAAGATAAATCCATGTTGTAACTGAAATCCATATCTTCGATAACATTGTTTGTAAATTCTACGTTAAATATAACATCTACGCCACTACTTTCTTGATTACAAACTAGTTTCGTTTCTTTTTTTCCACAACCAGTTACTGTTACAAGTAATACTCCTGCGAATAGAACGAACAAACCAAATTTTTTCATTACTTCCTCCTTTATGTATCTATCTTAACATTAAATTATCTTTGAAACAAGTAAAAGGTGGGCTTCAAAACGTTAACTACAGAGATAAATGCACGGGAAAGAAAAAATAAGAGATAAAAAATTAAATGCACGCAAAATAAA
>CANQWT010000066.1 GCA_947627635.1 uncultured Bacilli bacterium | reverse complement strand
TAAATTATTAAATTTATTATCTGTTATCATCTTTAAACTTTTAAATTTTTCATTTGAGAACTCAATATTTCTTTTTTATGTTTTTAGTAAGTTCTTGCTTTAATTCTACTGTTTCAGATTCTATATACATAAGTTATCACCAATATTAGTATAAATAATTATAATAGTTTTATCAATATTTTCGGTCACTTTTCGGTCACTATATTTTCTGAAGTTAAGTTGTAGAAAATTATTTTATAAATTTATTCGGCAATTTTTTGGCAACTTTTCGGCAATAAAAAACGAACCAAAAAGGTTCGAATGAATTTCTCAATGGAGCAGATGAGGGTAATCGAAACCCCATCACAGCCTTGGCAAGGCCGTATTCTAACCATTAAACTACATCTGCAAATTGATAGAACAATAAGTTCTATTACCATTCTATCATATTTTATGAATTTGAAAAGAATTTTTTCAAAATTTTAGCCATTTTAGGGAAGATTTGGACTTCTTCCATCTTCTTCTTTAGGTAAAACAGTATCATTTTTCTTTAAGTTTTTGATTAAAGTAGGGTAATCCTTATAACTAATATTAGCATCTACATTTCCTGTAATACCATTTATTGTATCACTAGAAGTATACTGCCATATTCCACAAGGAAGAGAAGGCTTGTCATATCCTCTCCAATCTGCTAACCATTTATCAAAACGATCGAGCCTTTTATCATTTAAACGATTAACCCACCAATCATAATTTGCATAAATCATCGCATAGTATCCACTTTCTTCAACCCGTTTACAAAAATATTCACAAATAGAAACATAAACATCATTTGATGGATTTCCATTTTTTTCTTTCCAATTATCGATATCTTCCATATCAATGATAATCGGATAAGTAGGTTTGAAATTTTGAATTAAATTTAAAAGACCATCTACTTCTTTTTTTGCTTCTTCCAAATTCACTGCATAACTATAATGATAAAATCCATAAGGAAGATTGGCTTGTTCGCATTTTTGAACATTTTGATATACCATATTGTCTTCTTGAAAATATCCCCAAGAAGAACGAATAATTACAAATTTCACATTTTCTTTTACTTTTTGAAAGTCAATATTTCCATTATGAGATGAGATATCAATTCCTTTTTGCATTCTATTCCTCCTTTTATATTTTATGAAAAGTAAAAAAGATAGAAATGACATTTGTCCTTTCCTAAAAAATCTATTATTCTTTCAAATTGCCATCTTTCAAATCCTATTGAATTCTGTTATACTTAAGACGGTGAGGAAAATGAAAACACTTTTCGAAAAGTTAAAAATTAAACCTAAAAATATAGAGTTATATGAAACAGCTTTTTCTCATTCATCTTATGCCAATGAACATAAAAAGAAAAAGGATTATGAACGATTAGAGTTTTTAGGGGATGCTGTAGTAGATTTAGTTGTAAGTGATTATTTATATAGTCATAATTTACCAAATGAAGGAGAACTTACTAAAACAAGAGCGAGTTATGTTTGTGAAAATGCTCTTTATGTATATTCTTCAGATTTAGGACTTCAAGAATATATAAGAGTAGGGCATGGTGAAGAAAATCATGGTGGCAAGTATAAAAAAGCAATTGTAGCCGATATTTTTGAGGCTTTAACAGGAGCTATCTATTTAGACTTAGGTTATGCAACAGCAAGAAGAGTTGTTTTATCAATTATTGTTCCATATATTGAAGATGCCAATATCTGTTTCTTCTTAGATTATAAATCAGCATTACAAGAAGCGGTACAGACTGCTAGTAAGTCTTTAAAGTATCAAGTAATTCATGAAGAAGGACCTAGTCATAACAAGACCTTTCAAGTAGAAGTAAGAGTAGATGGTATTCTTTATGGAACAGGTGTTGGAAATAGTAAAAAAGAAGCAGAACAAAATGCTGCTAAAGATGCACTTTCTAAGAATTCTACCTTCTCACTTTGAAAATCTTTTGCTTTTGTGCTATAATAAGATAGCTTTTTAAATGAATAAAAAAAGAAAGGAGTATTTATGAGCAAAATTAACATTTTTAGTTTAGGTGGACTGAATGAAAATGGAAAAAATATGTATGTTGTTGAAGTAGATAAAGATATTTTTGTTTTTGATGCGGGACTTAAATATGAGAATGATAGACCTTTAGGAATTGATTATATCATTCCAAACTATGATTACTTAGTAAAAAATCAAAAGAGAATTAAAGGGATTTTTCTAACTCATGGTCATGAAGGAAATATGGGAGCAGTTCCTGATTTATTAGGAGCAATGCCAAATCTTACCATTTATGGAACAAAACTGACTTTATCTTTATTGAAACAAGATTTAAAAGACCCTAAACGTTATGAAAAAAATTTAAAGGAGATAAGACCTCATTTTAAGATTTCTTTTGGGAAGAATGATTTATTTCCAATTCAAGTTACTCATTCTATTCCAGATGCAGTATGTTATGTTTTATATACCAAAGATGGAGCAATTGTTTATACAGGGGACTTTGTCTTTGACCATACAATGCAAGGAGCATATCACACAGATATTGGAAAACTTGCTTATGTTGGAAAGCAGGGTGTATTATGTCTTCTATGTGAATCATTATATGCAGAACGTCTTGGACATACTTCGCCAATGAACCGAGTTTCCTCTTTTATTGGTGAAGTGTTAGCTAAAAATCCAAAGCGTATTATTGCGACAGTTTTTCCGGCACACTTTTATCGAATTCAAGAGATTTTTAATGAAGTAGCTAAGACACATCGAAAAATTGTCATTATGGGAAAAGGATTACAAACAACAATTTTAGATGCTATTGAACAAGGTTATATTCAAGCATCTTTAGATGTCATTGGAGATTTATCAAATTTAAATGATGCCAACTCTGTTGTTTTAATCTCAGATGAAAAGGAAAAACCTTTTGCGAATTTGGAACGAATTATTAAAGGGTTTGACAAATATATCAAATTAAAAGAAAGTGATACAATTTTTATTACAGAACCAGCTTATGAAGGAATAGAAAGACGTCTTGCTTTAGTGATGGATGAAATTGCTATGCTTGGTGTGAATGCTGTTAGTCTATCTAGTAAGAAACATTTGCTTCATCATGCATCACGTGAAGATTTAATGTTAATGATTAACTTAATGCAACCAAAATATTATTTTCCAGTCAAGGGAGAGTATCGTGAACAATATGCCAATGCAACAATTGCTGAAGAATTAGGTCTTCCTAAAGAAAATATTTTATTGAAACAAAATGGTGATGTTGTAACTTTTGTTAATGGTGTATTAGATGATAAACAAACACTTCATATTGAAACAGATGAGTTGTTGATTGATGGAAATACAAGTGATGATATTGGTAACTTAGTTTTAAAAGACCGTGAAATGTTAGGTGAAAATGGAATTGTGATTTTATCTTGTACACTGTCTAAAGAAACTAAAGAAATAGTAGCGGGACCTGAAGTTTTAACAAGAGGTTTTATCTATGTGAAAGAACATCAAGATGTTTTAGAAGAAACCAAAGAAATTGTGAAAAGTGTTATTGAAGAAAATATTTTCCCAGGTGAAAATAAAGTAGACTATACGAAGATTAAAAATGATGTTCGTGACTTACTTGGTAAATATTATTATAAAATGACAGAATCAAAACCAATGATTATTACAGTCATACAAGAAATATAGGCTTTTGCCTTTTTCTTTTTGGAGGAAAGACTTTTTGCTGTGCATAAATTTAAAAAAATAGTCCATTTTATAAATGGTGATTAAAATGGAAATAACAAAAGAAAAGTTAAAAGAATGGGAAAAGAAATTTTTTAAAGTCCCTCAAAATGAGATGTTGATGCATGCAGTTTGTGAAAATGGAATTTTAAAAACAGCTAAAAAGAAAGATGTAAAAAATAAATTAACTCCGTTGTTTAGAGTTCGCTTAAAAGGAGGAGATGTTACAAATCAAAGACAGAGTGGTCGTTGTTGGATGTTCGCATCTCTGAATACTTTTCGTTATCAAATTATGAAGAAGTTGAATTTAAAGACGTTTGAAATTTCAGAGAATTATCCTCTTTTCTTTGATAAGTTAGAGAAGTGTAATTATTTTTTAGAGACGATTATGAATACTTTTGATGAAAAACAAGAAGACCGGCTTTTATCTTTTTTATTGTCTGACCCTATTCAGGATGGTGGACAATGGGATATGTTTTGTAATTTAGTAAAGAAATATGGAATTGTTCCAAAAAGTGCTATGGAAGAAGTTGCATCTTCTTCGAATACGAAAGAGTTGGATGATATCTTAGATACGAAATTAAGACAAGCTACTGTTATACTTAGAAAGCTATATGAAGAAGGAGTAAATCAAGAACAAATCAAAGCAAAGAAAGAAGAACTATTAGAAGAAATTTACCAAATTTTGGTAATTTCTTTAGGCCTACCACCAGAAACATTTGATTTTGAATATGTTGATAAAGATGAAGTTTATCATATTGACAAGAATTTAACTCCCCAAAGTTTTTTTGAAAAATATGTGGGTTTAGATTTGGATGATTTTGTGAGTATTATCAATGCTCCAACTCGGGATAAACCATATTATGATTTATATCAAGTTCAGTATTTAGGAAATGTCGTAGAAGGGAAGAAAGTCACTTATTTAAATCTTCCTATTGAACGGTTAAAAGAACTTGTAATTGCTCAATTACAGGATGGATATCCAGTTTGGTTTGGATGTGATGTGGATAAGGAACTTGACCGTAAAGAAGGGAAAATGGATGTGGACAACTATGACAAAGAGAAACTATTTGGAAGTTTTTTCCAACTTTCTAAAGAAGATGCTTTAAATACGTATGAAAGTAGAATGACCCATGCAATGGTTTTTATGGGAGCTAATCTAACTTCCTCTAACAAAGCTGATAAATATTGTGTGGAAAATAGTTGGGGAAAAGAAGTTGGTAGTGAAGGATTTTATATTATGAGTGATGAATGGTTTAGTAAGTATGTTTATCAGATTGTTGTTTTTAAAAAGTATTTAACCAAAGAAGAAGTTGATGCTTTAGAAAAAGAGCCACACTTATTAAAACCATGGGATCCTATGGGTGCTCTTGCATAGAGAACCTTAAATCTATAGAAGGCTCAAATTTTAAAGTAAACGCAACTTAAAGTATGATGACAGGTTAGTAACAAATAAAGATGAACTTTATTTGTATTAAAATTGTATCATTTGTGGTGTATGTCAAGGGTAAAGGTGACTTCTCAAAGTAACGGAAACTGATAGAGATAAGTAAATCAATTCTCAGAGTAAAGGAAATAAAAAATCGGAA
>CANQWT010000065.1 GCA_947627635.1 uncultured Bacilli bacterium | reverse complement strand
TATTCTTTCTAACTATAGAGTACCATATTATGAATGATTTTTCTATGTTTCCAATTTAACTAGCACAACGCGTTATTATAGAAAATTAGGTTATAGTGATGAATGGATTAAAAAAAGATTAAATGGTATTGTCGATAGATTTAAACTGACTGACATATGGAAAGATGGAGGAATTAAAGAGCCTGCCCACTATGCAATGCTTACTAACGAAATATATAAAGGCTGGTCTGGAATGAAAGCAAGTGATTACAAAGCATATAAAGGTATCAGAAAAGAAAGTTTAAGAGATAATATGACTGATATAGAAGTACTTCTTACTGATTTAGGAGAAATTGCTACTCGTGACATAGCAACGTCTGAACAACCACAAGGATTTAGTGAAAATATGAAAGTGGCTGCCCGAGGTGGACAAGTTGCCAAGGGTGCGAGAATTTTATATGAAAAAGAAACAAAAAAATCAGCAATATCAGATAAAAATGCTTTAAACTATCAATATAAAGACGATAATAAAATGATAGAAAGCAGCAATTTTGAAAAATAAAAAGAAGCTTTGATTAAACACATTGCTTCTTTCTTTTATTATCTATTCTTTTGCTCTTGTCTTCTTAATTTTCTGTTTATTTTTATCAAAAGTAATTCCAAAGAAGTCTTCTACTCTTTTAGAAGTAAAAGCTGCTTTTTCTCTTTCTGTCTTAAAAGATGAAAGGCCAACTTCTTGTTCCAATTGGTCCATATCACGAACCACAGGACAGAAGAATAAATATCCTGTATGAGTAACTGCCACATCACCAATAAAAACAGTGTTTTGATTATCAAACAATTCCTCGTTTAAATTAAAGAAATCTATCTCATTTGCTTTTGGGTCTAAATAAATTTGAATATCTGAAGCTATACTTCTATAAGGTTCATCAGGATATGCAACATCTTTTTGAAATTCTTCTAATACGATATCATGAAAGTCCTTCACTTCTTTATAAGATAATACTTTTTTACCAGCTTGAGCTGCATAAAATAAAGTTCTTCTTAAAAAGGTTTCTAGGCTAACATGGTCACGCATAGACACATTTTCCTGATAAGTCCTATGTCCTGGAAGTACTGTTCCATAACTAATTGGCTCATAAAGACGTAATGACTCTTCACTATAACGAGTTAAATTCAACTGACTTAAAATATCCTCATATCCTTTTAATCTTTCCAAACTTAATTTGTAAAGTGCTACTGCTCTATAAGTTTCAAGTTCACTGATTTTCTTTTCCACAGCTTCCTTTTCTTCTAATAACTTTTTAATTGTCTTATCTTTTTTATCAATGGTTGGCATTTTTCTTTTCCTCTCTTTCTTTTTTCGAATAAGAACATCCACAATAATCTTGACGATAAAGTCCATATTTTTTTGATAGTTCTATACTTCTTTGATAACCACTTTTCTTTTTGAAGTCTGCATATAAATAAGGAAGATGCAATTCTTTTTCTAAAGATGAACCTATTTCGTTAATCCAAGTTGCATTTTTAAAAGGGCTTATCGATAACGTTGTTCCAAAATAGTCATATCCATTTTCTTTAGCAACCATCCCTGTTTTTCTAAGACGGAGTTGGTAACAAAGAAAACATCTTTTTCCTCTTTCCTTATCTTGTTCATGACCTTTACTAATTTTCATAAAAGCTATCGCGTCATGAGAAACATCTAAAACCTTTATATTCTTTTCTTTGGCAAAACGAACGAGTTCTTGTTTTCTTTTCTCATACTCAGCTTCTTCCTCAATATTAGGATTATAGAAAAATAAAGTAATATCGAAAAAAGGGTCTAGTCTTTCAATACAAGCACTACTACAAGGTGCACAACAACAATGAAGTAACAAAGTAGGCTTTGTATCTTGTTGTCCAACTTGATTTAATATGTCTTCTAAAACAAGGTCATAGTTCATTTTCTCGTCTCCAGTTTTTTATTATAATACTTTTTATTTTGAAGAGCAAGTAAGAATACGGTATATTTTGTATGACTTGGTCATTCAATAAATTAGGTGATGCAAATGAATAAGATAGTTTATGCATTTCTTTTATCTTTCACAGCAGGTCTTTCCACTTTAATTGGTACAATTCCTATCTTTTTTAGAAAGCTAAACAAAGAAACGATGATTACATTATCGCTTGCTTTCGCAGGAGGAGTGATGATTTGTGTATCCATTACCGATTTAATTCCAGAAGCTTTTTCCTTAATTAGAGAAAGTGTTCTTCCCTTTCCTTGTATTTTGATATTAGCTATTTTTTTAGTTCTTGGTATCTTAACCTCTATTTTTATTGATAAACTTTTCCCCAACAAGACTTCAAACTATACAAGACAAAGTCATCTTTATCGAGTTGGAATGATTTCGATGATGGCGATTATTGCTCATAATTTACCCGAGGGAATTGCAACATTTTTATCTTCAACGAACAATACGAAACTAGGACTGATGCTCTCCATTGCCATTGCCCTACATAACATTCCCGAAGGGATTAGTATTGCTATTCCTATATTTTATAGTACTAAAAGTAAAAAGAAAGCATTCTTATATACCTTGTTATCAGGGCTTTCAGAACCCTTAGGAGCTCTTCTTGCCTATTTATTTTTAAATTCTTTTGTTACTCCTTTTTTAATGGGGCTTTTACTTTCTATGATAGCAGGAATTATGATACATATTGCTTGTTATGAACTTTTACCTGAAGCTTATTCTTATCATTTGCCTTGGAAAATGGCATTTTCTTTTATTGTTGGTATCGTAATCATGTATTTTTCTCATATCCTAATGTGTTAAAAACAATTGACGAACAAATATTTGTATGATACATTAAACTTAGAAAAAAAGAAATCTTGGTGATGAAAGAATGAACAAACCTCTAGCACAATTACTTGCGCCAAAGACAATTGATGATGTTATTGGACAAAAACATTTATTAGGAAAGGGTAAAGTTTTACGAAATTTAGTAAAAAAACAAAAGCTATTTTCTATGATTTTATATGGAAAACCGGGAATTGGCAAAACTTCAATTGCTCAAGCTCTTGTTAATGACCTTGGAGTACGCTATCGCTTTTTAAATGCCACAAGCAATAATAAAAAGGACTTTGATGTTGTCGTAGAAGAAGCAAAAATGTATGATGGTATTGTTTTAATTATGGATGAAATTCATAGACTAAATAAAGATAAGCAAGATTTATTGCTTCCCTGCCTTGAAAGTGGTTTGATTACTTTAATAGGAATGACTACAGCAAATCCTTATCATGCGATTAACCCAGCTATTCGCAGTCGTTGTCAACTATTTGAACTAAAGGACTTAGAGCCAAAAGATATTAAGGAAGGTTTGGAAAAAGCGCTCAATTCTCCTTATTTAGATAAAGTAAAATTTGAAAAAGATGCAATTGACTATATTGTAAGAGTTAGTGGAAATGATTTACGGTTTGCTTATAACCTACTGGAAATTTCAGCAGTTACAACTAACAAAAAGAATGTAACGAAAGAATTTGTCGAAGAAATCAACCATCGTCCTGTTTTCTTTCATGATAAGGATGGAGATGGCTATTATGATGCTTTATCTGCTTTTCAAAAGTCTATTCGTGGAAGTGATGCAGATGCAGCGATGCACTATCTAGCAAGACTTATCGCAGGTGGAGACTTGGAAAGTATTTTTAGAAGAATGACCGTTATTGCTTATGAGGATATAGGACTAGCTAACCCATCCATTGGACCTAAAGTCATGGCAGCTATTGAGGCAGCTAGACTTGTAGGACTTCCTGAAGCAAGAATTCCTTTAGGTACTGTCGTTTTAGAAATGGCACTTTCTCCTAAATCAAATACTGGAATTATGGCAATTGATGAAGCTTTAAATGATATTGAAAAAGGAAATGTAGGTTCTATTCCAAGACACATTAGAAATGGTAGTCCTGATTATCAGTATCCGCATAATTTCAAAGGTTGTTACGTAAAACAGCAATACTTACCTGACCAATTAAAAAATAAGAAGTATTATCATCCAAAAGATTTAGGTTATGAACAAACACTTAAACAAGTTTATGAAAAACTAGAAAAGTTAAAGGAACAATAACTTTCTATAAAACACAAAAGAAGTAGAAATCATTGCTACTTCTTTTATTGTGGAGTGAGGACGATGCGAAATGACATAATGAAACTTACATTACCTGCTTCA
This sequence comes from uncultured Bacilli bacterium, assembly GCA_947627635.1. Lineage (GTDB taxonomy): Bacteria > Bacillota_I > Bacilli_A > RF39 > UBA660 > CANQVB01. The sequence continues at coordinate 1,213 of CANQWT010000065.1, read as the reverse complement.
CCTGCCTTGCTGAATACAAAAATGCCTGAATGTGCTTTACTACTATAGACACCACTACGTATAGGCCATGGCCTATCTGTCGATAACATATAAGCATCATCACCGTACCATCCTACAACTTCGTTGATAACATGACCTTTACATGGTGCTCCATTACATGCCGTATTATAATCAGCTGTTACATAAAGGTCATAGTATTTTTCATCTGGCCAGTCTCGTCCTTCAATAGTACTTCCATCTGTAAGTTGGCCTTTATATCCAGAGTTCATTATTGTTGTATTTCCAGATATTTTATTAAGTACTCCCATGGTGTATTCCCAGGCTCCTCCACTTATATCATATATTCCTGTAATGTTTCCTGTACTACTTGCTCCTCCTCCGGCATAGCCTTGTCCATCTCCTTGATTCTCCATTACATCATATTGATTTACACAGATCGCTGCACTACTTGCTGTTCCTGTTCCTGAAGAACATCCTGTCTTAGAAGCATTGTAATTATTCATGTAAACTTCTTTGTTTGCTCCTGTATATAATGGATTCCCATATTTTCCATATTTGCTTTGTGTTAGATATGATATTAGTGACCATTCACTATTTTTGGAAGCGTGTGCATCATATGTATTTTGATCAAAGCCATAGATGTTACCTTCTTTTGTTATTCCCATAGAGACTAATTCTAAGGTTGACACTCGAATACTTCTCCAACTATATACATTTGGTTTTATGATTACTTTATTTGATTCTTCGGTATCATTTCTTGCCTCAATTTCTGTATTGGCTCCCATATATCCTGTTTCAAACTTGCCTACCCATATCCCAGATAGGTTCTTTTCTCCAAATGTAAATCCTGGAGGTGTAAACCATCCACTTACTGTGTCTCCTGTGTATTGGGCACTTCCTTCGTCTGTTGTAGAAGTGGAAATAAACTTTACGTCTATCTCTCCGGGTAGTTCCTTCGTTGGTATTGTTTCTCTTCCTACCTCTTTCTTTCCATAGTAGTTCTTTCCATCTTCACTCTTTATTGTATAACTATATCTCGGTATCCATACCCACATCTGGAGTATATCTTCCATCTCTACTTTTATTCCTGCTTCTCCATTTTGATACTTACTTCTACTGTCATTCGTTACTGTTATTGCATTCGCCCAATTCTGTCTCTCATAATCATACCATCTTGAATTTGTATCTGCCTTCACCCAGTTATATCCATTGT
>CANQWT010000064.1 GCA_947627635.1 uncultured Bacilli bacterium | reverse complement strand
CCACTTCGTTCGACTTGCATGTCTTAGGCATGCCGCCAGCGTTCATCCTGAGCCAGGATCAAACTCTCATAAAAAAAGAAATTTGTTTTTTTGATTAAGTTTAATTCCTTGACTATCTAGAAAATTGACGTTTTGCTTAGTTTTCAAAGATCATCTTGCGCTTTTCACAAGTGCGTTTTAAGTATACCAAATTTAGCACTAAATGTCAACAACTTTTTTTAGTTTTTTGATTTTCGAAATATTTGACACTTTTTATTGTATACTATGCACTCGGCACGCATTACCAATATACCAAATTGTAAGTTTTTCTGTCAACTGTTTTTTGACATTTTTTCAACTTTTAATTTGGACTGTTTTTGACACTTTTTTTCAAGTGACAGGCATTACTATATCAGAGCCAAAAAACTTTGTCAATAGACTTTTTTGATTTTTCTTTTAATTTTTTGTAAAAAGCAAATTAAATTTTAAAAATCACTATTGTTTTATATGCAAAAAGCAAAAATTTAGTACTACTTTTTCTACAAAATTTAAGTTTTATAAACTTCTCTATTCTTTTATATAAATACTGTGTTTAGGTTCTTCTTATCATTATAAAAAAATCAAAGGGGCATTTTTTCCTTTGATTTCGCAACCTTTTCATGATAGATTTGTACATATTTATCAATAGTTTCTTTTTGAAAGAAGTAATCTTTATTCCGTATCATTTCAATTAAGATAGATAATTCTTTTTTTATAATTTCATCTAATTGATTAGAATAATTCATTTTCTTTTTATGATAAGCATATTCTCTTCGGTCTAGTATTTTAAAACTACCAGTCGAAAAAATACGCACATCCAAATCATAATCAATATATTTAATTGCTCCTTCTTCTAAAATGAAAGGAGAAGTCATATTACAGTAAAAAGTAAGACCATGTTCCTTACACTGTCCAATAATATTGAACCAATGATTTTTAAAATAAAAGAGTATCGCAGGTTCTTTTGTGTACCAATTATGTCCATCTACTTCCGTCACTTTTGTTTGCTGATTGCCAAATACGTAATAAGTATCCGTTTTTTCTAGCAATATAGCTTCATCCCAACTTTTATATAATTGACCATTATGTTTATAACTATGAATTACATAATTTTCTCCAATTCTTTCTTCCTTTTCCATAGCTTTTCCCCATTTCATGTTGTATTATAGCTTATTTTTTAAAAAAAGAAAAGAAAGACGATTTATTTCATAGCTTACTGCTCATCTTTTAACTCATTCTTTCTTTTATTTTCAATTATCGATTTAAATAGTTAATTGCCCATGCGGCAAGACCAAAGAGAAAGATACAAAGTCCAACCCACAATAACGGATTTTGATAATTTCGACTAATAAAGGTAGAAAAACGATTTCCAATTTGTTCTACCTGTTGGATAAAATCGTCGAAAATATTTAAATAGTTGATAGAACTATTCATCATTTTTCTTATCCTTTTTTACTTCTTTAACAATTTTAGCATCTTTCACTTGTTTTTTAGAAACGCGTTCTTTTTTGCTAGTAGGCTCTACAACTTCCATAGAAATAGTCGTAGTTGTTTTCTTCAATAAGAAAGTAGAAACTAAATCAAGAACAGCATAAATTAAAATCATAATTCCTACCATTTGTGTTACCAAAGAAGCTGTTTTAAATGGATTAAATAAAATGATAAGACCACAAACTAGACTTAAGAAAGACGTAACTAAGCTCACTTTCCATGTTGTATTATCATATGCTTTAATAGTTAAGGCTTGTTGTATCTTAAAAGCACTACTAATTATTACACCAATTCCAATACAAATAGGAATAAGGCTTCCTACAATATTAGGATAAATGATTAAAACAACACCTGCAATCGCAGTAATCACACCATAGACGATATTAAACTGTCCAAGAAATGATGCATTCTCTTTGGTTTTAAAAAACTGAATAATGGCAACTGCTCCTATAGCACATAAAATGCCTCCTAATAAATAAGATATTGATACTAAAGTTGCATCAGCCATAAAAGTCAACATAAGACCTACTATAATCAATAAAACTGATTTAATCACAGATGGGACAATTGTTTTTTTTACTTCAATTTTCATAATTTCACTCCTATTCTGTTCTAAGGGATTCTACTGGGTCTTTCCGAGAAGCAATATTTGCTGGAATAGAACCTCCTATTACTGTAAGAATAACACTAATTAGGACTAAAAGTAAAGCATGAATGATATTAAGTTGTGCGACATTTGGAAGTCCTGACAAGTTTTCAATAATCACATTGGCTGGAATTGTTAGTAAATAAGCAATTCCAATTCCAAGAGTTCCTGAGAAAATTCCAATAATAAATGTTTCAGCATTAAAGACACGTTTGATATCTTTCTTGCGTGCTCCTAAAGCTCTTAAAATTCCAATTTCCTTTGTTCGTTCAAGCACAGAAATGTAAGTAATAATTCCTATCATAATCGAAGATACGACTAAGGAAATGGAAGAAAAGGCAATTAAGACTATCGTAATCGCATCCATGATGTTCGTCGTTAAAGAAGAAATTGTCTTCGCCATATCTGTATACTGAATGGTATCCTTTTCCTTCTTTCCTTTATTATAAGCATCTAAATAATCCGTAATCACATCTTTACCATCAAAATCTTTTGGAAAAATGTTAATCATAATTGGAGTACTCTCAGCTCCTAAGTATCCAAGCATCATTTCTTTCGTATTGGTACTATTTTCATTTTCATCAAATGCCGCACCTGTTAAAATATTGTAATCAGCTTTTTCTTGGGCTTTGACAATGCGTGAGTTCTTATTTTTTGAAACAACTAATTCTGTTAAAGCATTGGTATAAGCAATACCACTACCACTTGATAAAATCTCTTTATCTTCTTTAGAACGAATAATTGCTTGAACTTTAATTGACACACTATTATCACTTTCATATAAGCTTTTCAAATCATCAGTTGGAATAAAATGCCCCATAATTTCTTGATAATAATCATCATTAAAAGCCACTTTTAATTCTTGATTTAAAATGGTATCAAAGTCAAAGCTTTCTTCTTCAGATAGACCAAGCGCTTCAATGACAGGTTCATAGACTTGATTACGACTATCCACAAGTAAAATCAACCCCGGATTTTCTTCATCAATTTCTCCTGCCAAAATGTCATAGTTGTTTTCAATAACACCATCTTCATCTTTATTAGGGTTGGATGGCAGTAAAATCCAGGCATTCATGACATTTTGTGAATTCACTTCGCTATATTTTCCTTGACTGTTCTTGTTGATGACCGTGAAATGGGTCTGTTTTTGATAAGAAACTCCAGAAATTGCATCTTTATCTATTTTTTTCAGGTAATCTAAGTATTCATCTGTGAATACATTTTTGTGTAAGACCTCATTGGCAACATTTTTTTGGACATATACCTTTTTCTTATTCGAATACTTCTCTAGTTTTTCATTACCTGTTGCCATCTCTTGGAAAGTATCAGCATCCATTTCAATAGCACTAGATGTGATAATGATAGGTGCATTCGATAAAGTATCTTTTTCAAACTCATCAATTTTTATTTGAAAACCATTGGAAAGCGACAATACTAAGGCAATACCGATAATTCCTATAGATGATGCAAAAGCAGTCAAAGCAGTACGTCCCTTTTTCGTTTTGATATTATTAAATGATAAATTAAGAGCTGTTATAAATTTCATTGCTGTTTTACGAATTGAAAAAGATTCCTGTTCTTCCTTCTCTTTAACAGGATTTGAATCTTCTTGGATGACACCATCACGCATTTTAACAATTCGACTAGCATAGTCTCTAGCAAGGTCTTGATTATGGGTTACCATGATTACTAATTTATCTTTGGCAATAGACTGAATTAAATCCATAATCTGTTCACTAGTCTTCGTATCAAGGGCTCCTGTTGGCTCATCTGCTAAGATAATGGATGGGTTATTTGCAAGAGCTCTTGCAATGGCAACTCTTTGCATTTGTCCACCTGATAATTGATTTGGTTTTTTATGAGCATGGTCTTTTAATCCTACTCGTTCTAATACTTCATATGCTTTTTTTCGTTTCTGCTTTTTAGAAACTCCTGATAAAGTCATACCTAATTCAACATTTTCTAATACAGAAATATGCGAAATTAAATTATAATTTTGAAAAATAAATCCAATACAATTATTTCTATAAAAGTCCCAGTCTTTTTCCTTGAATTCTTTTGTACTTTTATGGTTGATAATTAAATCTCCACTATCATAACGGTCAAGGCCACCAATAATATTCAAAAGTGTTGTTTTTCCACTACCACTAGGTCCTAATATTGCCACAAACTCATTTTTTCTAAAAGTTAAGGATACTTTATTTAAAGCTTGTTGACGAAATGTACCAGTTTGGTAGCTTTTACAAATTTCTTTTATCTTTAACATTACTCTCTTTTCTCCTTTTCTCTATAATTATACACTAAAATCTTTCTTTTTTACTCTATTATTTCCTTTTTTTCTTTGACAAAGACACTTTCATTTTTGGTATTACTAATATTTTCATAGCTAAGGCTCTTTCTTTTTCCACAAACTACTAGAAGAAAACTTAAAAGGAATAAGAGATAATTTATCCCAATAATGGTTTGAAATAAATAAAGCATCCATTTTGGAAGAGGTAACTTTCCTAATAAGATAAGATAGTATGGTGTTGGAAGAAGTATAAAATGACAGAATAAATAACGGGTAAGAATTTGATACCAAGAAGGCTTTTGATTTTCTTGTGTTACAAGTCTAAGTTTCAAGACAATTTTTCCAATAGTTCTTCCTTCAAAAAGAAGTGGAAATAGCAAAAACAATACTCCTGCACTAATAAGGTAATAACCAAATAGGAACCCTGTTTCTTCGAACTGAGGGATGAAATATGCACAAAGTCCAGTTACAGACATCATAAAAACGAAATCAATAAAATAAGCAAAACCACGTCGTGTAAGAGAGACTGTCTGTCCTTTTGTAAAAGCTTTTTCGTCTAAATGCTCCCGTGATGGTAAAAAATGCATGATAAGTGGAGCTATTAAAAAGCCTATCATTCCACCTATTGTATTGATTAAAAGGTCATCCACATCAAAAAGGCGATAACTTCTTGGGTAAATTCCATAAAGCCCTGATAATTGTGTAAGTTCAAAAAACAAGCTTAGAAAAAACGTAAGAAAAAGAACATGATACCACTTTTTCTTATAATAATAACGAAGATAAACTCCAAAAGGCATTGTTAGAACTAGATTAAATAATACGGTATAAACAGTCGGTGACTTAAAAAAGGAAAGATAACTTCCTAATTCATTCCATTTGATAGAAGTACTTACTAAAATATCTTTGATAAAACGTCCCAACTCTAATTGAGCTTGAGAAGATGTATAGTGAGCTACTAATTCTTTTGCTGGCAATGGTAAAATGACTAAAAAATAAGCCATCAATAAATAAAGCACAAAACTATAAACAATAAGTGTTCTAAAGGGCAGAACAGAGCCATACTTACGATATTCATAAATTAACGCGTTGTGCTAGTTGAAAGATAAGATATCTGAAATATGTGTATTTCCACCATTTAAATAGGTAAGCAAATTGA
>CANQWT010000063.1 GCA_947627635.1 uncultured Bacilli bacterium | reverse complement strand
TGTTCCATAAATTGCATAAAGAATGCCATCTTCTTTTTTATATTCTTGAATTTTCTTATTGATATAACGCATCACTTCAAGAGCAAACTCTCCATCTTCAACCAAACTTTTTCCATTATAGAGTTCTTGTAATTCATTAAGAGCCGTAATACCAAAAGATGCAGTAGATGATTTTAATAATGGTTCAATTGCTTCATTTGGCTTTAAGTGTCCTCCATAGAAACCACCTTCGCAATAAGCAAGTGGACTAATGGATGCTTTTTTCTTAGCAAGATAGTTGTATGTACGAATATGAATTTTACGGATCATTTCAAGATAATAGTCTAAAGTTTCATAGAAGTCTGTTTGTTCTTCACGAGCTTTAGCAAGTATCATTGGTAAGTTTAGGGAAACAGCACCAATATTAAATCTACCGATAAATACAGGGACATCCTTATCATCTGCAGGTTCCATTCCACCACGTTCATACCAAGGAGATAGGAAAGCACGACAACCCATTGGACTGATAATCTTACCATATTTCTTAAACATTTCAGGAACATATCCTTCACCTGTTAAAGATAAATAATCAGGGTACATTGTCTTCGCACTACAGTCAAGAGCAGTATCAAATAGATGATGCATTTTTTTACCACGAGCATGAAGGTTCTTATCATATAGGAAAACAAGTTTTGGGAAAAGAGTTGGTTTTCTAAATCCAGGTTTTCCTTGTCCTTTCATATGTGTTTGTAAGATAACTTCAGAAATCATTTGACCAAATGGGTCTTCTTCATGTCCAAAAGTAAACGTTACAAATGGATAATCTCCTCTACTTGAACCTACACTATTTAATTTATATTCAATACCTTGATATCCTTGTTCACATTCACGACGCGTTTTCTTCCAAGCATATTCTTCAGCTTTAGTAGGTTCTGCTCCTCCTGTGATATCCATATATTCTTCATAGTATTTGTTATAACTTTTCTTAGCATAAGGTGTTAAAATTGTATCTACTTCAGGAACTGTAAATCCACCGTATTGCATAGCAGCAGTATTGATGATAACATCTCCCATAACATCGTATGCTGTATCAAGAGTTTTAGGTTCATTGTACCAAAGATTTCCCATTTCAAAGCCATCTTTCATAACAGAACCTACGTCACACAAGCAACAATTCATTGTATCACGTCTTGCACTCATATCATGAACATAGATATATCCATCATCACAAGCTTCTACTTCTGCCTTTGTTAAGAAAAATTTCTTATAAAGTTCTTTGTTTAAGTTTCCATAAACTAAGCTTCGTTGAGTAGAGACTAAAGCACTATCTGTATTAGAGTTTTCTTTATCTCCAATATAACTAATTGCTTGAGCTTTCTTGTAAACTTTATCTAAAATATGAACGAAATCATTTTTATAGTTTCGATATTCACGATAACTTTTGGCAACAAGCGGATTAACTTGTTCAAGTGCTGCCTCTACACAATTATGAATTTGACTAACTTCTGCATCGCTTGTTTGATTTTTTAATAAATCAATAACAATGTTTACAACTTCTTCCTTTGCCTCTTCTGTTAAATCAACCATGACACGTTCTGCACTCTTTTCAATGGCTGCTTGAATTTTTTCACCATCGAATGGCTGTCTTGTACCATTTTTCTTAATAATGTTAATTTTAGGATTGTTGTATTTCTTTTTAGATACTTCTTTCTCCGTTTCTTTCTTATCTTGAGTTTTCACTCTCATTTTTACAACTTTCTTCTCTTCTTTTTCTTTAACTTTTGTCATTTTTCATACACCTCTCTTTAAATTTGTTGTTACCATCATATATCGTTTTTTTGTTATTTTTATAAACTTTTACTATTTGTAAACTTTTTCTTGCGTTCGATTGACACTAAAAACTTATACAAAAAAACATAGATATTTTAAGGCAGAAAAATATCGACATTTTCCTTATATTATAAGCTTTTTGGTACAATTTTGTGTTACAAAATCAAAAATGTTTTTTTCTCTGACTTTTTTATTTGAAAATATTTTATCATTGATTTATAACGGTTTTTTCAGTATAATAAATTTAGAAACAAGGAGGTGTCAATTTATGGACAAATCGACATTATTTGACACTTTGATAGTCGTGAAGAGAAGTGGCCAAAGGACCAGTTTCCAAGGTGAGAAAATTGCAATTGCGATTAAGAAAGCTTTTGATAGTGTTGAAAATAACTACATTGAAGAGGATGTGAATAAAGTCTATAGTGCTGTTTTAAAAGTCATTGAGAAAGACTATGCTTTAAGAAAAACAATTCAAATTGAAGATATTCAAGATTTAATTGAAGAAACTTTAAAAAAGAAAAATTATATGGATGTCTTTCTATCTTTTAAAAACTATCGTGAAAGAAGAAGTGCTTCTAGAAAAAGTTTTGTTACAAAACAACAACATAAGTTTTTAAAATCAGTTGAAGCCCTTGGTATGAATAGTCAAGAAGAAATGTCTCTAAAAAAGGAAACACCAAATCAAAGACTTTCTAATTATGGAAAGACTATTGCAACAGGTTTTACAAAATCTTATTTATTAGATACTAAAGTAGTAAGAGCAATTGATTCAGGAATTCTTTATTTTCCTAATTTAGAAGCTCTTGCCATTGGAAGTATTGAAAGTATTGAACTTGATGTTTCAAGGCTTTTTAAAGAACATATTCACTTAACCAAAGAAGAAGTCAAACTTTCTAATGTGGAAGACTTTTTTGACCAACTACTTCTTCTTATAAAGTCTTTAGCAAACTCTATTCATGGACAAATCCAAATTTCAAATCTTGATTACGATGTTACTTCTTTTATTCTTTCAACTTATAAGGAATGTTTAAAAGAAGAAGTTTCCTCTTTCCTAGAATATAGTGGTTTTAAAAGTTTCTTAGGAACTGATAGAATTGAAAAAGAAATTGATAAATTCTTACAAATCGATGAAAATATTACCATTTTATCTTCTCTTTATCCAAATGGAGAACTTTTAAAAATTGGTTTTGAAAAAGCTTCTTTTCTAGCAGTACAGAAAACAGGGATTAGACTTAGAAACGCCTATTGGAAGTTTTTAACTTACTTAAACTCTATTTATGATAAGACTAAGACTTTTCCTAAAGTTTGTATTGGACTTGGAACGGCAACAAGTCCTGAAGCTCAGCTTTTTATATCAACGATACTAGAACTTGAAAAAGAAAATCATTATCTAGAGCCTTTCTATGTTTTTAAATTAAAAAAAGGAAAAAATAGTGAAACAAAAGACCTTAATTATTCCCTTAGAAATCTCTATTTAGATTTAGCAATTACAAATCCAAAGTTCATGTTTGCGAATTTAGAGATGAAAGAAAACAAAAGATTTTATATAGAAGATGACCCAAGTACAGAAATTTGTTACTTTAGTGATGGTGCAAGAGCAATTGAAGATACCACTATTCAAGAAGCAAGAATTAGTGGAGGAAAAGGAAACTTATTCACAGTTTCTATCAACCTTCCTCGCCTAGCGCTTAAAACAAAACAGGATGAAGAAGGTGCAAAGCAATTTTTTGAAAGGCTTGATAAAACTCTAGACCTTGCTAAAGATACTTTATGTAGTTGTTTTGAATTGATATCCAATAAAAATAGTGAGGATTTCCCTTTCCTTTTTGGTCAAAATATTTGGTTAGATGGGAAAAATATGAAAGAAAATGACCGTCTTAGAAAACTCTGGAAGCATGGAACTTTAGCAATACACTTTGTAGGGTTGGATGAAACATGCCGCATTTTAAATGAAATAGAAGAAAATGATAAGATGGATACTAAAATTATGGAATATATCCGTAAAAAAATTGATACTTATCGAAGTCTTTACAACTTGAACTTCACACTTTCTGCGAAAAAATTAGATGAGGCTTGTCAGGAGTTTAATAAAATTGATACTGCCATTTTTGGAAAGATTAAAGGAATTACAAATCAAGAAATGTATCATAATGGATTTGAAAAGAACTATACTAATTGGAAAGAAGCTCTTTCTTATGAAAAACAGTATCACAGTATTACCCTTGGTGGACATTTAACCTGCTTTGCCCTATCTAAAAAAGAGCAAAGTTTCAAGGAAGATATTCTTAAAGAAATACAAAAAGAAGCAATTGGTGCTTTCTACTTTATAGAAAGACAATAGTTGCTTCTTTTGTTTAGAGCTATATTTAATTATTTGGGGTGAGGACGATACGAAAGGAAAGATAATAAGTTCCCTCGCCAGAATGATAATGAAAGCCCAAAATACCTGTATGTTCAGTATCAATAGTCTGCCCTCCACGTTCAAGCCATGGAAATCCATTATATACTATTCCAATACTATCATTATACCATTCTTCTACTTCGTTTATTGCATGACCTTTGCATGATGCATTATTACATGCAGTCTTCGTATCTGTTGTTATATAAAGGTCATAATATTTTTCGGAAGGCCATTCTCGTTCACTATCATAATTGCTTTCATCTGTAAGAAGTCCTGGATATCCTGAGTTTTCTGTAATATTTCTTCCTGCTCTTTTTTCAAACACACCCATAACATATTCCCATGCTCCTCCTGAAGTATCATAAATACCTGTTATATTTCCTGTCGTCGAAGCTCCGGCTCCGGCATATCCTTGTCCTTCTCCTTGATTTGTCAAATTGTTATATCGATACAAACATGTTCCTGATGCAGTAGTACTCGGTAGTCCTGAAGAACACCCTGTCATATAACCATTACTATTATTATTCATATAAATCTCTTTATTCTCCCCTGCATACAAAGTATTCCCATATTTTCCATACTTACTTTGAGTTAAATATGACATTAGTGCCCATTCTGTGTTCTTCATAGCATGACTATCATAAGTTCTTTGGTCAAAACCATAGATATTTCCTACTTTTGTTATCCCCATTGAAACTAACTCTAATGTGGATACTCGAATACCTCTCCATGAAGTAATATTTGGTTTGATTGCTACTAAATTATCAGTTTCCACATCCCCTGGATTATTTCCATTTACTGAACCCGTTTCAAACTTTCCGATCCATATTCCTGATAGGTTCTTCTCTCCAAACTTAAATCCTGGTGGTGTATACCATCCACTTGGTGTATTTGAGTTTGTATATTGGGCACTTCCTTCATCTGTCGTAGAACTAGAGATAAACTTCACGTCTATCTCTCCTGGTAAGGCTTGTGTTGGTGTATCACTTCTTCCTTCTTCTTTCTTTCCATAGTAATGTGTTCCATCTTCACTTTTTATGGTGTAACTGTATCTCGGTATCCATACCCACATTTGTAGGATATCTTCCATCTTTACTTCTTCTCCTACTTCGGCATTCTTGTATGTCTCTCTACTTTCATTTGTTACTGTTACTGCATTTGCCCATTCTTGATTATCATAGTTATAATAGTCACTACTCTTCTTTACCCATGTCTTCCCATTGTATACGACTGGTATCATATTGTCACTTAGAACTGGTGCATTTGCTCCACTCTTATCTTTTTCTATATAAGGTAGTAAATACTTACTATTACTTGGAAAGCTTAACTCTTTATTCTCTAGTCCTCCTATACTTCCAAACTCTACTGTGATATCTTCTTTATTTTCATTCTTTATTCTTATTGTATAACTTTGACTTTCTTTACTTTTGAT
>CANQWT010000062.1 GCA_947627635.1 uncultured Bacilli bacterium | reverse complement strand
GTGTTGTAATTCCACCTGCAAGTGAAATGAGATATGATACAATAAGGAGGATTATACCATGATTCAGTTTTTACAAGAAATTTATCATGAACATAAAGTTCTTTGTATCTTAATTCCAATTTGCGTTATTGTAGGAATTATCTCAATTTCAGTGAGCCCAAGTGGCAATTTGGAAAATGGAAAAAAGCCTTATGTCTATACGAAAGACCAATTTTTATTTCAAGATGAGATAGAGTCTTATTTACCATATGTAAATTTAAAAGGGTCTGATGCGAAAGAGTTCAATCAAGAACTAGAAGAAATCTATCAAGACCAAGAACATACACTTCTTACTTATTCCTATGATATTAGTGGAGACTTTTTATCTGTTGTTTATTGTATCATTGATATTAGTGGAGAATTGCCAGAATATGAAATGCACACAAAAGTCTTTGACATTCCTTCAAAAAAACTTGTAACGACAGACCAATTACTCGATTTCTATAATGTTACAGAAGAAGATGTCCGTACAGAAATTGAAGCAAATATGCATTCTTACTATAACGAAATGGTCGATAAACAACTCATCGAAGTGCAAGAGTGTGACTATAACTGTTTTCTAGAAGATAGATATTTCGATGGTGATAAAGAATTAGAACTAGCAATTTCTGAAGGAGACTTATATGCCTACCAAGGCTTTCGAATTTATGGTATTTATGGAGAGTCAGAGTACTTTAAACAAGACCATTTTAAATTCTTTGTCGCAAACTATAAAAAGTAGAAAAAGACTTTACGATTTTTATAGTTTTTGAAAGAAACTTTCGAAATTTCTTGGAAGAAAATGATAATTTTTGTTATAATATAAAGAGAAGAATAGAAAAGGTGATAGATTTCAATAGATTTATCTCTTTTTTATGTTTAAAGGAGTGACATAAATGGCAGTTAAATACGATGCAGACTCAATTAAAATATTAGAAGGATTAGATGCTGTTAGAAAACGTCCTGGTATGTATATTGGTTCAACAGATAAGAGAGGGCTTCATCATTTAGTATGGGAAATTGTCGATAATGCCATGGATGAAGCTATCAATGGATATGGAAATTATATTAAAATTATTCTTCATAAAGATAAAAGTGTATCTGTAGAAGATTTTGGACGTGGTGTTCCCGTTGGAATGCACAAAAGTGGAAAGCCAACCCCTGAAGTCATCTATACGATTTTACATGCAGGAGGTAAATTTGAAGAAGCAGGATACAAAGTGTCTGGTGGACTTCATGGTGTAGGTGGTAGTGTTGTGAATGCTCTTTCAAAATGGATGGAAGTTACAATTCATCAAAATGGAGAAGAACACTACATTCGTTTTGAAAATGGAGGACATGTTGCCGTTCCTTTAAAAGTGATAGGCAAAGCAAGTAAAACAGGAACAAAAGTTAGATTTTTACCAGATGCCGAAATCTTTTCAACGACGAATTTCTCTTTTACAACAATTTGTGAACGTATGCAAGAAGCGGCCTTTTTAGTCAAAGGATTAACCATAGAAGTCATCGATGAAGAAGATGAAAAAAGTGCAAAATACTGTTATGAAAACGGACTAGAAGCGTTTGTTGATTACTTAAATGAAGGTAAAAATCCACTACATAAGGTTGTCCTTTTTAGTGGTGAAAAGGACCAGATGGAAATTGATATAGCAATGCAATATACAGATACATATCAAGAAAACATTGTTTCTTTTGTCAATAATGTTAAGACTAGTGATGGTGGAAGTCATGAAGTTGGATTTAAAACAGCACTAACTAGAGTGTTCAATGAATATGCCAAAAACAATAACTTCATCAAAGGAAAAGAAAAAGCTTTTGAAGGAAGTGACGTCAGAGAAGGACTAACAGCGATTATTAGTTTAAAAATTCCTGAAGCTTTATTACAATTCGAAGGACAAACAAAAGGAAAACTTGGAACCCCTCAAGCAAGAACGGCAGTCGATGCACTTGTTACCGAAAAACTACAATTCTTTTTAGAAGAAAATAAAGCAGTTGCAACTGATATTGTAACAAAGTCTTTGAAAAGTAAAATCGCAAGAGAAGCAGCAAGAAAAGCTCGTGAGGAAGCAAGAAAAGGAAAAGGCAAGAGTGCTAAAGACCGTTCTTTATCAGGAAAACTAGCACCAGCTCAAACGAAAGACAAAACCATAAAGGAACTTTTCTTAGTCGAAGGAGATTCTGCGGGTGGTTCTGCGAAACAAGGACGTGATAGAAACTTCCAAGCCATTCTTCCACTCCGTGGTAAAGTGGTTAATACAGAACGTGCTCGACTTGATGATATTTTAAAGAATGAAGAAATCAATACGATGATTAACACCATTGGTGCAGGATATGGTCCAAACTTTGATATTCGTGAAGCCGAATATAATAAAGTCATTATTATGAGCGATGCTGACCAAGATGGAGGACATATTCAGTGTTTACTGCTCACTTTCTTTTACCGCTATATGCGTCCTTTAATTGAAGATGGAAGACTTTATGTTGCCTTACCACCACTTTTTAAAATTCAATGTGGGAAAGAAATTGAATATGCTTATACAGTTGAAGAAATGAAAGAGAAAACTGAAGGTAAAAAATGTGAAGTTCAACGGTATAAAGGACTTGGTGAAATGAATGCTGACCAACTCAATGAAACAACGATGGCACCAGGAAGTAGAACGTTAATTAGGGTCAATATCAACGATGCCTTGCTTGCTGAGAAAAGAGTAAGTATCTTAATGGGAGACGATGTTTTACCACGAAAAGAGTGGATTGATGAAAACGTTGAATTCACCTTGGAAGATGACTATAAAATTTAAGGGAGGAAAATCAAATGCCAAAGAAAAATCAAACACAAAAAATCTTAGAGAAAATTTATGATTACTCTCTTGAAGATATTATGGGAGAGCGTTTTGCAATTTATTCAAAATATATTATTCAAGACCGAGCAATACCTGATGCAAGAGATGGCTTAAAGCCTGTCCAAAGAAGAATTTTGTATTCTATGAATAAAGAAAAAAATACATATGATAAACCGTATCGTAAGAGTGCGAAGACTGTAGGAGATGTTATTGGTAACTATCATCCACACGGAGATTCTAGTATTTATGATGCTATGGTTCGAATGAGCCAAGACTGGAAAATCAAAGAACCTTATATTGACATGCACGGTAACAATGGTTCTATTGATGGTGATGGACCTGCTGCTTATCGTTATACTGAAGCTCGTCTTTCTAAAATCAGTAGTGAAATGGTCAAAGATATTGATAAAAATACCGTAGAGTTTGCTCCAAACTTTGATGATTCCTTACTGGAACCAACTGTTCTTCCTGCGAGATTTCCAGCCCTTCTGGTCAATGGTTCTACAGGAATTTCCGCAGGTTATGCCACGAATATTCCACCACATAATTTAGGAGAAGTCATTGATGCAACAATTCATCGCATTGAATATCCAAATTGTAGCCTAGAAACTTTAATGAAAGATGTAAAAGGGCCTGACTTCCCAACAGGTGCTATCGTTGAAGGACTTGATGGAATTAAAGAAGCTTATGAGACTGGACGAGGTCGAATTGTTATTAAAAGTAAAGCAGAAATCATTAGTGAAAAAGGACAAAATGCTATTATCATCACAGAAATTCCATATGAAACCAATAAAGCTATGATTGTCAAAAAAATTGATGACATACGTCTTGATAAGAAAATTGATGGAATTGTTGAGGTAAGAGATGAATCTGCCAAAGATATTCGTATTGTAATTGACCTTAAAAAAGATGCGAAAGCAGAACTTGTCCTTGCTTATCTTTATAAGAATACAGACTTACAGGTAAGTTATCACTTTAATATGATTGCGATAGCTTCACGTCGTCCAAAACTATTGGGTCTAATTGGTGCTCTTGATGCTTTTATCAACCATCAAAGAGAAGTTGTCACAAGAAGAAGTCGCTTTGATTTAGACCATGCGAATGCAAGATACCATATTGTTGAAGGGTTAATTAAGTGTATTTCGATTTTGGATGAAGTCATTCGAGTTATTCGTGCTTCTAAAAATAAAGCTGATGCTAGAGAAAATTTGGTCAAGGAATTTGACTTTACGATGGAACAAGCAGAGGCAATTGTCATGTTGCAACTCTACAAGCTTACGAATACAGATGTGACACTTCTTGAAGAAGAATTGGAAAACTTGCGAAAAATTATCGCAGGACTTTCTGCCATTTTAAATGATGAAGAAGTCTTAAAAAAAGTTATGATTGAAGACTTACGCAAGGTTAAGAAAGAATATGCAACTCCAAGGAAAAGTGAAATTCATGAAGAAATTGAAGACATTAAAATTGATACAATGGAAATGATTGCCAAAGAAGATGTTGTAGTTTCTTTATCTAGTGAAGGATACATCAAACGAAGTAGTCTAAGAAGTTATCAAGCAAGTTTAGATGAAGGTGCTTTAAAAGAAGGGGATTATCTTTTCTTCTTAAAGAAAATGAATACGCAAGATGTGTTATTAGTCTTCACCAACAAAGGAAATTATCTTTATATCCCAGTTCATATGATTTATGATATGAAATGGAAGGATTTAGGAAAGCACGTTAGTAACTTAGTGCCAATGGAAGAAGGAGAAATCGTCATCGGTGCTTATGGTGTTTCTAATTTTGATACTTCTAAATCACTGATTTTTGTAAGTCGTTGTGGTATGATTAAACGAACTCTCATCAAAGATATGAAACTTACAAGATATTCTAAGACGACTTGTTGTATGAAATTAAAAGGTGATGATGAACTGTTAACGGTTATCGAAAGCAATGACCAAGAGATTTTCTTGAGTACACGTCATGGTTATGGTCTATGGTTTGACCAAAAGGAAATACCAATTGTTGGAGTGAAAGCTGCAGGTGTTAAAGGAATCAATTTAAAGGATGATTTTGTGGTATCATGTGAAGTGTTTGAGAAAGACACAACGAAGATGCTTGCTGTCTTTACTGACAAGGGAACAGGAAAGAGAATTCGTCTAACCGATTTTGAAAAGACTTCAAGAGCAAGACGTGGACTTTTGCTTCTAAGAGAAGTGAAAACAAATCCATATCATGTAGTTCAAACTTTATTGGTGGATGCAAGAGATAAAGTGGGTATTAAAAATGGTGATGTGGACTTTATTAAGGTGAGTGACTTACCAATTATGGACCGATATTCAACAGGAAGTACCATTCATAAAAAGACAATTGATAAGGCTTTTGCTCTTGTAACGCTTTCTGATTTAGAAGGCCAACAAGAACAAGACGAAGTAAAAGAGCTCCCTAAAAAAGAACAAATTTCTTTGGAAGATATTGACCAAAAGTTAATGAGTGTAGATGATTATTTAAAAGAAAAATAATTTTTGTTATAATGAAATAGAATAGACGAATAACGGTGATTTCACTGGTATGGTGTCTGCGGAGAGTCCATGGTTTATCCGTGGTGGTCAGCATGTTGATTCTGCAAACGCAGGAGTTTTCGCATTCAACAGATGGTATGGGAATGCTGCTGTAGCGAATGATGTTTCGTTCCGCCAAGTACCTGATTACAAGTAAAAATGAAATGATTTGTAAAGTCTATTTATAAGGAAACTAAAAGAAGCAAGATGAGTAGCTGTACGCCAAAATCTTGCTTTTTGTTTGAAAAAACGTTAACTACAGAGATAAATGCACGGGAAAGAAAAAATAAGAGATAAAAAATTAAATGCACGCAAAATAA
>CANQWT010000061.1 GCA_947627635.1 uncultured Bacilli bacterium | reverse complement strand
AAAGTAAAGGAAACACTTATTCTCATTGTTATGGAAACTAGGTATCTTATAATTTCCGTTACTTTGAGAATTCACAAGTATAAAGTCTTAAGCGAAAAGAATATTGTGACATTTTCGTTTTCTTGTTATAATAGAGGAAATAATAGAGGTGACTTGTCATGATTTTAATAATAGTTGGAATAATTGTACTTTTTATCTTCATTTTTATTGTTTGCTACTTCTATAGTAAACAAAAATTTTATGATTATGAAATTAAGTTAGAAGAAGCTGAAAAAAATATGGATATTTTCCTAGAAAAGAAAATTGAATTGTTAAATCGTCTTGTTAGTCACATGAAAAAGAAAAAATTATCTAAAGATTTACCTGATATAGAGAAATATAAGGACTTTAAAATAGACCGTTTAACTTTACAATTTGAACTGTTTGATACTTATACTGATATTATTAAATTTGTAGATGAACATGAAAGTAAATTGAGTGATGCCAAAAGTATCTCATTTCTTGACCAATTAAGTGATAATGAAGATGATTTAATCGCTACTGTAAAATACTATAATGACTGTGCAACTGATTTTAATTATGACCTTCATCGTTTTCCAACTTCTCTTATGAGCCATTTCTTTAAAAAGAAGCAACTAGAGTTGTTCCGTAATGAAAAAAGAGAAACCTTTGAAATCCTCAAAGAAAAATAAAAAACTTATCTTTGTTATAAAATTAAAAAAGCAAAAACTTTACTTGAATTTAAAAGTTTTGCTTTTTCTTTTGATACAATGAATGAAAAGAGCTTTTCTATAATTATATAAAGGTCTGTACAAGTTTAATTACTTCATCAACTTGCTCTTCTTTTAAGGTAAATATTCTTTCTGTTACTTTCTCTTTTTTATGGAAATCTCGATATTCTTCTTTGCCTTTATTATAAATTTCTAAATATCTGTTTTCCTCTTTAAAAGACATACTTTCTTCTTCCTCTTCATCAATTTTTAAAAAGTAGTTGACTTTTTCTTCTTGTAAGGTGTTTTTTACTTTATCAATACTTCCTACTGGAAAACCACTTTTACCATTATTGATACGATATCTGAAAAGAGAAAATAAAAGAATAGCATCCTCATCAAAAGCATGATAAAATCCTCCTACTTTTCTTAAAAATAGTGTTTGTTCATCAGGCATCAACATCGCCTCCTATTGTCTTTAAGTATAGTCGGAAATCAAAAAAAGAAACTTTCGTTCCTTAAAGTGATAGTTTTCTTTTGTTTTCTGTTAAGAAAGTGTGCCAAAAACCCATGCGAAGATAGGAATTAACAAACTGAGCGAAAAAACGACAAATGGGAGCACAAAAGTATAGACAAATGCAGACTGAGATGAATTTTCTACTCCATTTTGTAACATTTCTTTATCTTCTTGAGTACTTGCTCTTCCTTGAGGTGTTGACTTATTAAAACTTCTACCTCCACTTTCCTCTTTCAATTGATTTTCTAGCTGTGTTAATTCTTTTTCCCTACTTTTCTTGACATAATCGCAAAGATAAATCATCGCATCATAAACAAAAACTTTCTTATAAAAAGCAAATTCTGCTTCTGGAATAAATGGTGAAAAACGGTCAAAGTTTTCCTTTAAAAAACTTGGAGTAAAAGAAACATTCATATCAGAAAGCATAGAGCAATAAATTCCAACTTCTTGAAAACATTCTGTCTTAACGTTTTTATGACGGTAAAATTCTTCTTCCCCTTTAGGAAGACGTTCTACATTTTTAAACAGAACGTACTTCTTTCGATTTTCTTCACGAACTAAAACTTGACTTAAATTAAAATCACTTACATAATAGCCACTTTGGTGTGTTCTCTTAAGCGCATCAGACTGAGCACAAAAAAGCTGTTCCATCTCTTCAGTTTCATGATAATGACTTGTCCACTCTTCTAAGGTCACTTCATTCATGCTCATATCCTCCTAGTTTAATTCTACTTTATTTTTTTAGATTTGACAAGACTTCAGGAAGGAATAATATTTTTTAACTTTCTGTAAAATCGCACTAACTCTACGAGTACTAATATCAAGAAGAGAGGCAATTTCTTTATAAGCAAAGCCATTATAACGGAGTTCAAATACGCAGGCCTCTAAGAAAGGAAGACGGTTTTGAAACGTTTTTAAATCTTCTTCAAGTTCCATATTTTCACAGACTTCATAAGGCGAAGGATTACCTCCTGTAATTAAATCTTCATAAGATATACCTGCTTTTACTTCTTTATTTAATGAAAGGGCAAAATTAAGAGGGATATCTTTTTTACAGTTTAATTTTCTTTGATAGAGTGCTAACTGATACTTCACACAAGAAATGGCATAAGTATAAAATAAAATATTTCTTGCTTCGTCATATGATGCAATTGCTTTTTCAAAACCAAAACAGGCTTCTTGATAGAAATCCTCATAAGTAGTACCATTGATGGCTTTGGAATAATGATAAGCTGTTCTGGAAAGTGAATTTAAAACTGGACTATATTTTTTATAAAGAGCATTTTTGGCATCTTCATCTTTTTGAGCAGCTAAATAAAGAAGCTCATTATCATTTTGATTGAATTTCATATTTTTCCTACTTTCTATTTCGTTTTGCTTCATAAATCATGATACCGCAAGCAACAGAAGCATTTAGACTTTCCACTTTAGAAGAGATAGGAATAGTGGCAATAAAATCACATTTTTTAGAAACGAGTTGAGACATACCTTTTCCTTCATTTCCAATAACCAAAGCGATTTTTCCTTGATAATCAATTTCACGATAATCCACACCTTGCATATCTGTTCCAATAATCCAAAAGCCATGTTTCTTTAAGATATCAATTGTCTGATTTAAGTTGACAACCTTAACAACATCCATATCCAAAAAAGCCCCGGCAGACGTTTTCATGACAGTGGAAGTCATGGATACAGAACGATTTTCAGGAAGAATAATCGCATCAACATCGGCAGCAGCACAAGTTCTAATAATCGCACCTAAATTGTGTGGGTCTTCTAGGTGGTCCAATAGAACTAAAAATCTTGCTTGTTCTAAAACTTCTTCGAAAGATGCATACAAATAGGCATCAACTTCTATGATTATACCCTGATGATGCTCATTTACCAAACGGTCAATTTTGCATTTTTCGAGAATTTGAACCGGAATTTTTGCATTTTCAAAGCCTTTTTTTAAATTTTCCTCAAAAATTTGCTCTTGAAGATAGACTTTTTTTACATTTTTCAACTTTTTTGGATTTTTTAAAATTTCTTTAGCTACATTTTTACCATATAAGTACATATTCTTATTCCTCCACTATTTTTTCTAACAATTCTTTCTCTCTTGCATCTTGCTTTGTAAGGTGCAAATACCCAATTAAAGCTTCTAGTGCTGTTGCATGTTTATAGGTTAAGATATCACTATTTTTAGGTTTATGATTACTTTTCGCATTGCGTGCTCGTTTTAAAATTTCTTGTTCTTCTAAAGTAAAGAAGTCTTCATCAAGTAGTTTCTTTAAAATTCTACTTTGGCTTTTGGCACTAACAAAAGAAAGGGAAACCTCCTGAAGCTGTTTTACAGTTGGATATCCCTTTTGAATTAAATACGTTCTGATATAAGTTTCATAGATAGCATCTCCTAAATAAGCAAGCACTAAAATATTGATTTGATTGATATTCATAAAAACTCCTAATCTCTATCTTGTCCAATAATAATTAAGACAAGACGTAGTATTTCTGTTAAAGTAGTGACTAAGGAAGCAACATAAGTGAAAGCTGCAGCTCTTAGCATTCTTGATACTTGAGAACTTTCTCCTGGGCTTGTAAGTTTTATGGTATCAAGTTCTTTTTTAGCTCTTCTTGATGCATCGAATTCAACTGGTAATGTGACAAGTTGAAACAATAATATCAAAAGTAATAAGCCAATTCCTGCCCAAGCAAGATTAGTAACACTAAAGATAAGGCCTAATAAAACGGCAATATAACCAAATTTAGAGCCAAAGTTCACTAAAGGAACTAGAAAAGCACGAATACGCATAAAAAGATAATTGTCTTTATCTTGAATGGCATGTCCAACTTCATGAGCAGCAACAGCAAGTGATGCAATCGTTGTTCCATTATAGATATCCGTGGATAAACGGACTACTTTTTGTCTTGGGTCATAATGGTCAGATAATACCCCTCTTGTTTCTACAACATAGACATTTTCTAAGTTGTTCTTTGCTAAAATTTCACGAGCAACTTCTCCACCTGTTAGTTTCTTTTTATTTTGGGTCTTTTTCATTTTACTATAAGTTGTCTGTAGATAAATATCAGCAACTAAAGTAATTAAAAATCCTATAATAATAAGACCATAGCCTATTAAGTTATAATCAAAACTATAATACATGATATCATCTCCTTTAAAAATTAGTTGATTATCTCGTATGTAACACCTTCACGAGTGTCCATTAAGCGAATACCTTGATGAAGCAGTTCATCTCTAATACGGTCAGCTTCTTGGTAATCTTTATTTACCTTTGCTTCTTTACGTTTTTCTATCATTTCTAAAATATAGTTTTCATCTAATTCGGTAGTCTCTTCTAAAGCAAGCAAGTTTAAGGAAAGAACTTGGTCAAACTTTTCTACTAAAGCTCTTTTGGTTGCATCTGTTAAAGTGTTATCTTTTAAGACATTATATAAAACTGTTAAGGCAGAAGCTGTATTCAAATCAGTAGCAAGTGCCTCTTTAAACAAGCTATCATATTGTTCAACTTGAGTACTATCAACTTCTCCTTCGTTGGTAAGAAGCCTGATGCGTTTCTTTAATTTTTGATAAGCACTTTTCGCACCATCCAAGGAGCTATAAGAAAAAGTTAAGGTTTTTCGGTAATGAGAATTGAGGCAGAAGTAACGATATACAAGGGGATGATAGCCTTTCTCTTCTAAAAGCGATAAAGTTAAAATCTCTCCTTTTGACTTACTCATTTTTCCACTTTTATCATTTAAATGTTCACCATGTAACCAGTACTTACACCATTTATGACCTAAATATGCTTCACTTTGAGCAATTTCATTTGTATGATGTGGAAAAATATTATCCACCCCTCCACAATGAATGTCTAAATATTCTCCTAAGTAATGACAAGCAAGTCCTGAGCACTCAATATGCCATCCAGGATAACCTACACCCCATGGAGAATTCCATTTCATAATTTGATTTTCAAACTTACTTGTGGTAAACCATAGTCCAAAATCAAAAGGATTTTTCTTAAATGTATCTTCTTCTACATCTTTTCGAACAGCAACCATTAACTCTTCTTGTTTTTTTCCTGATAGTTGATAATAATCTTTTGCCTTACTAATATCAAAATAGACATTTCCACAAGCAATATAAGCATATCCCTCATCCAACATTTTCTTTATCATTTCAATATAAATATCAATATGGTCACTTGCTTTTTCTAAAATATCAGGCCTCTTTATATGTAATTTTTCTAAATCTTTTAAAAAAGCATCTGTATAAAATTGAGCAATTTCTGAAACACTTTTTCCTTCTCTTTTAGCGCCTTTACTCATTTTATCTTCGCCAGTATCACCATCACTTGTCATATGACCAACATCAGTAATATTCATCACTCTTTTTACTTGATAGCCTAAATATTCAAGCGTTTTCACTAAGATATCTTCAAAAATATAACTTCTTAAATTTCCTATATGAGCATAATGATAAACAGTAGGACCACAAGTATACATCTTTACCTTTCCTTCTTCATAAGGAACAAAGTCTTCAATTGTTCTAGTAAGTGTATTATAAAGTTGCATAAAAAGCCTCCTTCTATAGGATATTCTATTAACTTCTCATTGGTTTTATTGCCTTTATTATAGCACGTATAATACTGATTAGTAAATGGATGAAGTTGCAAATCATTTATTTACTAGTATAATATTGTTACTCTTTTTAG
>CANQWT010000060.1 GCA_947627635.1 uncultured Bacilli bacterium | reverse complement strand
AAGAGATATAGAAATAGAATGGAACATTGAATTTTAAGAAATAATGATATTTTTGGACTTTTCCTATTCCTGCACACCACGGATAAACCATGGGTTGGTCGCATTCACCATATTGGTCCAATCACCGTTTCTCGTCTATTCATACTTATTATATCACGACTAATCTTCTTCTTTTTTAAAGTAATGAAATTTCATTTTATAAAAAGCATCTATTAGAATAAAAATAAGTGGAATTCCAGCACCTATTAAAGAAGCCAAAATGTAATCTAATGAGCCTGTAAATGGAGCTACAAAAACAGGAAAAGCCATTACATAAATTAAGATTAAATAAAATCCATCATATTCCGCACCATGTGGTCCATAAAATGTTTTAAAATATTTTACAAGTAAATTAGGACGATAATCCTTTAAAGGAAATGATTTGCTGGATATTTTTATAACACTTTCAATTTTTCCTTCCTTAATATACGCATCATAAAATTGTTTTTCTTGATACTTCAAGCCTTCTTCTTTTCCTTGATATGTAATGAACTTTCCTTTCTTGGTTTTAAAAAGAAGAACTTTTTCTTTTTCATTTATCTCTACCAAATAAATAACCTTAGGACGAATTCCAATGATTACCTCATGGATAACTTTAAAAAGCCCATAACAAAACACTGCGATAAAAAGAACAAAAACAGGAAATATTATAGGAAGTCCTACTATAAAAACTAAAAGTCCATTTTTTATAATAATGGGTATACTAAAACCTATTGCTACTGCCGCTAAAATACCTGTGATTATCAAACCAACAATATCTTCAAATTCTATTTTTCTTTTCATTTTCATTGCTCCTTACTTCTTTGCTCTTGGAAAACTATGAAAGTAAACATCTTTTAAACGATCCATAGACACATGTGTATAAATCTGTGTACTTCTTAAACTTTCATGTCCTAATAATTCTTGAACACTCAATAAATCACACCCTTCATTCAGTAAATGTGTGGCAAAACTATGGCGTAACATATGTGGAGAAATATGTTTATGTAGTGAAGTTTGCTTTATCATTTGGTCTAAAATATAACGTATTCCTTCAGTTGTTATGTTTCTTCCTTGTTGATTTAAAAACAAATAATTAGAACCGTACTTATTTAATTTTTCTCTTCCCTCTTTCAAATATAACTTTAAAATATCTTCTGCATATTCTCCATAAAAAACATAACGCTCTTTATTTCCTTTTCCCAAAATTAAAATCTTTCTTTCGTTGAAAGAAATGTCATTCATTTTAATGTTTACCAATTCTCCAACACGACAACCAGTAGCATATAAAAATTCTAAAATCAATTGATTTCTTTGTCCTTGTGGAGTTTTTAAATCTGAAACAGAAAATAATGCTTCTAACTCGTTATATTCAAAAAATCGAGGTAATTTTTTTTCTTTTTTAGGGCCTTTAATCAATAAAAAGTAATTATTCTTAACTTTTTTTTCTTTTAATAAAAACTGATAAAAGCCTCTTAAAGATGACAAATGACGGTTAATAGTTGTTGCCTTTTCATGCTTTTCTTCATTTAAATACGTTAAATAATATTTTAAATCACTATAATCTATTTTTAGATATTTGATATGTTCTCGTTCTAAAAACCCTAAATAATCTATAATATCTTTTTGATAATTATCGACAGTATATTTAGAATAGTGTCTTTGATATTCCAAATACTCTAAAAATTGGTCTAAGTCTTCTTGTCCCTTCATCGACGATTACTTCTTTCCGAACTTTCTATTTCATATTCCATTGCCAAATCAGAAATAGATGCTTTTCTAGTAGGATTTTTAGAATTATATTCATCAAGAAAACGATCGAAAGACCTAGGGTATATTTCTTTTCCTTCTTTTTTTACCACCATTGGTGCTTGAAAATTATTTTCTTTTACTACGAGATTTTGAACAACTTCTTTTTTGAGGTATCCTTCATGCTTCGCATAGTTATAAATTTTTCTTGCTCTAGAGTATATTGTGCTTAAATTACTTTTATCTGGTAAGAGTTCTAAACTTTCACGAAACATTTTTAAAAGTTCTCTACGTTCATTTGTATCTTTTACACTCTTAGAATATGAAAGTGTACGACGAAATTGATGATATCCTCTATTGATATTATATTCTGTTGCATAAATAGGTGAAAAGAACCGAAAGAAAGAAGAAATTTCTTCACCAGTTTTCTCTTTCAAAGCCTTTTGAACTCGAACTCTTACTTTTTTGATAAAGTCTTCTGCATTGAACTCACTTAAATTTAGTCGTTCTAAATCTTCATGATACAGTGGTGAAAAGGAAGAAATATACTTATTTCCTGTAGGATAATCAAGAGTAACTGTACCTTTTTTTCGCTCTTCGCTCGGAATAGATTTGATATAATTTCTTATTCTTGAACGATAAAATTGGATTTCTTCTTGATAGTGATTTCTTAATGCTTCTTCATTTTGAAATTCACTTGTCACCCCATCCATTTCAATGAGTGGCATAGCATTTTCTAATTCATGAAAAGCTTTATTGGAAAAGAAAAGAACTAAACGAGCTTTCATTACTTCACCTTCTTTCCTTTAGTTTATCACAGGAAACTAAAAAGAAAAAGGACTTTGTTATTCCTTTTCCCTCGTATATGAACATGAACTACATTTAATTGTTCCATTTTTATTGGTTAAAATTTCTCCACACTCTGGGCATTTTTCATCAATAGGTAAATCCCAAGTTGCGAATTTACACTTAGGAAAATTACTGCATCCATAGAAAATTTTACCTTTTCTTGTTTTTCTTTCTAAAATTTTACCATCACATTTTGGACAGTCCATAATCACAACTTGTTCCTTTTCTTCTTTCTTAACATATTTACACTCTGGATAATTACTACAAGCTGTGAAAGTTCCATATTTTCCTTTACGAATAACTAATGGATTTCCACATTCAGGACAAACTTCCCCAGTTTCTTCTGGAGCTTTCTTTTCCATATCTTTAAAAGCATCCTTAACTCGTGGTTCAAACAAATCATAAAACTCTTTTAATACAACGTTCCATACAAGAGTTCCTAAAGCGATTTTATCCAAATCTTCTTCCATTTCCCTTGTATAATCTACATTGATTAAATCAGAGAAAAACTCTTGTAACTTATCAGTAGATTCTATTCCAACTTCTGTTGGTTTGAATTTCTTATCTACGATTTCTACATAGTTACGTTCTTTTAAAGTGTCCATCGTCTTAGCATAAGTAGATGGTCTTCCAATTCCAAGTTCTTCCATTTCTTTAATGAGTTTCGCTTCTGTATATCTTGCAGGTGGCTTTGTAAAGTGTTGCTCATTTTGAATTTCATTTGCTACATAAATTTGGTTGACAACTAAATCTGGTATAATCTTTTCTTCACTTGCTTCATAGTCACTATAAATTTTTAAGTAACCATCAAATAAAAGAGTTTGGCCTGTTGTTTTGAATTGATAATCGTGGTTATCAAAAATCAAGGTAGTTTGGTTTACTGAAGCATCTGCCATTAAAGAAGCTAGTGCTCTTACGTAAATAAACCGATATAATTTATATTCATCAGGACTTAAATAAGCTTTCACAGATTCTGGAGTTCTTTCAATTGCAGTTGGACGAATTGCTTCATGGGCATCTTGAACATTTTCTGTTTTCTTACTTGCTTTTGTATAACCTACATATTCTTTTCCATATTTTGTTTCAATATAATGTTTCG
The DNA here is from genome assembly GCA_947627635.1 of uncultured Bacilli bacterium. Taxonomy (GTDB): domain Bacteria; phylum Bacillota_I; class Bacilli_A; order RF39; family UBA660; genus CANQVB01. The sequence continues at coordinate 2,776 of CANQWT010000060.1, read as the reverse complement.
CACTTCCTACAAATTGCTCTGATAAACGAATAGAATCTGTTCTCATGTATGTAATAAGTCCTACTGTTTCTTTTTCTAAATCAATTCCTTCATAAAGTTTTTGAGCAATTTGCATCGTTTTTTTCGCGGTGAAACCAAGACGAGTTGATGCTTCTTGTTGCAAGGTTGAAGTAATAAATGGAGGACGACTTTTCTTTTTCTTTTCTTTTGCTTCACGAGAAATCAACTTTAAATTTAAATCTAATTTTTCTAAAACTTCATCCACTTCTTCTTTCGTATAAAGTTCAAGTTCTTCCTGTTTATAGGCGAATAATTTTGCTTCATATTCATCAAAAATAGCTGTAATTGTCCAGTATTCTTCAGGAATAAAAGCTTCAATTTCACGTTCTCTATCAACGATTAACTTTAAAGCAACACTTTGTACACGTCCTGCACTTTTCGCCCCAATTTTAGACTGTAGTAATTTAGAAAGTCGAAAACCAATAATCCGGTCTAAAATTCTTCTTGTTTCTTGACTTTTAACTAAGTTTTCGTCAATAGTCGTAGGATTTTGCATAGCTTCTAGTACTTTGTCTTTTGTAATTTCATGAAATAAAACACGTTTATATTGATTATCTTTAATTCCTAACGTATCTTTTAAATGCCATGAAATAGCTTCTCCTTCACGGTCTGGGTCGGTTGCTAAATAGACAAAGTCACTATTTTTAACTTCTTTTTTTAAGTCACTAATTACTTTTTTCTTAAGTGATAATGGCACATAAGTTGGTGTAAAACCATTTTCAATATCAACACCAAGACCTAAAGGTCCAGTAGTAGCAAGGTCTCTTATATGACCTTTACTAGAGACAACCTTATAATCACTACCTAAATATTTTTCTATTGTCTTACTTTTTGATGGACTTTCGACAATTACTAAATTTTTGCCCATTTGAACACATCCTTTGCTTCTCTTTTTATACGATAAAATAGGACTTGTTGTCAACTAAAAATCAAAAATATTGATAAGTCCTTACTTTTATTATAGTCTTTTTTTATTTGTTTTTTACTAATTTTTTCTTTTCTCGGAACTTTATGTAACTCAACAAAAAAGCAAGATTTTGACATAGAGTTACTCATCTTACTTTTCTTTTTCTAGAAAATAGACTTTACAAATTCTCATTTTTATTTGTAATCCAACTCTGGCGGAACGAAATCCAGACAACTACTTGCCCATTATTTCTACTGAATGCGAAAGCTCCTGCGTTTCCAGAATTATCATAGTTACCACCACGAGCTGACCATGGATTTGTCGCATCCACCATGTTCATCCTATCACCGTTATTTGTCTATTCTTTTTTAGTATATCATAATTATTTTAATTTTTCTTGAATGATAGAAGATACTTGTTTCATATCAAAGCGACCTTTTACTTGAGGTGTTACAAATGACATAACCTTACCCATATCTCGAATACTTTCAGGTTTTAATTCTTGAAATGCTTCTTCTATTATTTTTTCTACTTCTTCTTTTGATAATGGTTCAGGTAAATATGCTTTTAAGATTTCTAGTTCTTGTCTCGTTTTATTAGCTAAATCTTCACGTCCTGCTTTTTCAAATTGTTCTAGAGAATCTTCTCTCATCTTGATTTGTTTTTCCACTACACCTAGAAAAATAGTTTCTGTAATTTCACATTTTTGGTCAATTCTAATTTTGTCTACTTCTCCTTTAATCATACGAATAACACTTAATCTTAAAGTATCTTTATCCCTCATTGCTTGTTTTAAATCTTCTAATAATTTTTCCATTTTATATCATCCTTTCTATTTTATCTAAAGTAATAGGACCAAAAGCATTATTTTTAATATCTTGCAAGATAATCCCATACACTTTTTCATAATCTACTATACCACCACGCATAAGAGCTCCTCTTTTTATTCCAATTTGGTCAAGCTGTTCTACTAACTCCATTCCTTCTTCTAAATCGTATCGTTGATAAAGCTTATCTTTATATTGTTCTTCTAATAAGGAAAGTGCAAAACAGGCAAGGTCTTCTCTATCAAGTACTTCTTCTTTAATCGAAGATAATATTGCTAAGATATGAGCTCCTTCTTGGTCTTCTAACTTAGGCCATAAAATTCCTGGTGTATCAAGAAGTTCAATTTTTTGATTGATTCTAATCCATCCAACATTTTTAGTGATTCCTGGACGATTTCCTACACTTGTTGCTTTCTTTCCAACAAGTTGATTGATTAAAGTACTTTTTCCTACATTTGGAACTCCTACAATTAAAGCTCGAACACTTCTTTCCTTCATTCCTTTAGAAATTCGTTTTTCATTTTCTTCTTGAAATAATTTTTCACAAAGGTTTAATAGTTCTTTTACACCTTTTCCTGTTAAAAGCTCACAACGTACAATAAAGTAACCCTGTCTCTCATAATACTTCAGCCACTTTTCTGTTTTTTCTTTATCACATAAATCATATTTAGTGACTACTAAAATTCTTTTTTTACTGCCGATTAAATCATCTAAATCTTTAATTTTAGAAGAATGAGGCATTCTAGCATCAATGACTTCTAAGACAATATCAATTAAAGATAATTTGTTTTTTATCTCATCTTTTGTTTTCTTCATGTGTCCTGGATACCAGTTGATTACACTTTTATTAACCCCATTATTATTTTCATTCATTTTCTGCACCTTCTTCTTTGGCTAATTCATATAATTCTTTCTCATCTTTTATTATTTTAATCAATTCTTCTTTAGATGGCAAATAGGTTAAATATTTTGATGCATATAC
>CANQWT010000059.1 GCA_947627635.1 uncultured Bacilli bacterium | reverse complement strand
AGATATGAAATCAATATAGAAGGACAAAAGACAATAGAGACATTAGATGCAGGAAGAATGATAGATAGAGGAGTAATCAAAGGAAATAATGAAAAGAAGAATTATGAACTAAAGATATGGTTAAACTATGATGCAGATAATGATGCACAAGGTAAGGTGTTCTATGGAAAGATAAGAGTAGAAGGAAGCCAAGTAATAAACAACTATGAGAATGGTGAACCAAACACACCAGTACTAAGTGATAATATGATACCAGTAGTATACAATGGATATAATTGGGTGAAGGCAGATACAAATTCAAGATGGTATGATTATGAAAGACAAATGTGGGCGAATGCAGTAACAGTGACCAATGATAGTAGAAGTAAGTATCAAAATGGAGAACCAGGGATAAAAGTAGAGATGGAAGATATACTTCAAATGTGGGTATGGATACCAAGATACAGTTACACAATAAAGCAACCTTATGGTAAACAGGAGGTAGGAAGAGAGACAATACCGACACAAGCATTACCAGGAGAAATAGACGTAAAGTTTATCTCTAGTTCTACAACAGACAATGGAAGTGCACAATATACAGGAGACACAGCAGAAGGATGGTATACACCTCCAGGATTTACTTTTGGAGAGAAGAACCTCTCTGGAATATGGATAGGTAAATTTGAACCTAGTAATATAGAAAATTGTACTCCTCATGCAAGTGACATAGGTGAAGGTTGTGATATAGAAACTCTGCAAGCACAAATCAAACCAAATGAAACAAGTTGGAGAGGAATAAGAGTATCAACATTAGAACTAGTATCTATGGGAATAACAGAGATAGAAAATATATATGGCTTTGATCAGAGCACATATGACAGTCATGCGATGAAGAATACGGAATGGGCATTGATGGCATATTTAATGCAAAGCAAATATGGAAAATATGGTAATCCATTATATATAGGAGAAAATAAAGAAGTCTATATGAATAACTATAGTAGTTATATAACAGGTTGTTCATCAGGATTACCATTTACGGAGAATTCGAGTGCATGCGCCAATACTTATGACATTATGGAAGATCGAGGAGAAGGAACAGGTTATGCCGGAGCTGGAGCATCATCAACAGGAAATATTACAGGAATATATGATGTTAATGGAGGAAGTTGGGAATATATATTGGGCAATTATGCTCCTAATGGTCAAAAGTATTCTGGAAGTCAAACCATAAAAAATTCAGGCTACAAAGGACTTGTTGAAGAAGAAAATGCTGTCGATGGGCGAGATTGGCAAGATAATAAATATTATGACTTCTATGGTACAGATGATTATAATACAGCTTGTAATGGAAGGCCATGTAAAGGGCATGCTTATAATGAAATTGCAAGTTGGTATAATGATAGTTCTTATATAGTAAGTGCATCAAATCCATGGACGATACGTGGTGGAGGTAAAGATTCAGCTACAGGACGTACAGGTATTTTTAATTTTGGGTGTCACTTTGGTCAAGCAAATCCAATAGGAACTTTTCGAATTGTCCTAACTCCAAATAACTAAAATAAAGCAAATATGGTAAAATAATATTGAATAGACGAAGAACGGTGATGCTACCAATATGGTGAATGCGACGAACCCATGGTTCAACCGTGGTGGTGGTCATAGTACCTCTCCTAGTTCAGCAACAGGTGTTTTCTATTATAACAACAACGATGGTAATGCGAACTGGGATCGTTCGTTCCGCCAAGTACTTGATTACAAATAAAAAATTTATTTTTGTAAAGTCTATTCATAAAACAAAGGTAAGAGAAGATTAGTAGAAATTCTAAAATCTTCTTTTATTTTTTACAAAACTCATATTTTTTAGTATACTGATATTGGTGATGCTTGTGGTATACAAGTACAATGATAAAGAATATAAAGTTCAAATAGAAAAGAAAAAGACAACTAAAAATTTATATATTCGTGTCAAAGAAGATTTAACCATTTATGTAACTTGTCACACAAGAACAAGTGATGCACTCATTCAAAAAACAATTTTAGATAATCAAAAAGCAATTGAAAAAATGATAACACGTCGAGAAAAACTACAAAAAGAAAAAGAATACTTTTATTTTCTTGGCAAACGATATGACATTGTTTATAATAATCAAGTAGACATACAATTTGGAGAGAATAAAGTCTTTTTATCTCATGATTTTGACCTTGATAAGTGGCTAAAAAAACAAGCTCTTGCTCTTTTTAGAACTCATTTAGAAGACTGTTATGCTTCTTTTTCGAGAACAATTCCCAAACCTAGCTTACGAATTAGAAAAATGAAAACACGTTGGGGTGTTTGTAATACAAGAGATAAAATTATAACACTCAATTTAGAACTCATAAAAAAAGACGTGAAATACTTAGATTATGTTATCTATCATGAATTATCTCATTTAGTTTATCCAAACCATTCTACGAACTTTTGGAAAGTTGTAGAAGAAAACTGTAAAGATTGTAAAAAATTTCGTAAAGAATTAAATGAATAGGAGGTTGCTATGCTCATTACATCTCTTGCCAATGATAAAATAAAAAAATATGTAAAATTAAACCATTCTAAAAAATATCGGGATGAAGAAAATCTTTTTTTAGTAGAAGGAATGCATTTAGTTTTAGAAGCTTATAAAAAGGATATGATAGTGGAAGTAATTTTAGAGCAAAATGAAACATTACCCCTTGACGTTCCAAAAGTTTTTGTGGCAAAAGAAATTCTTGAGAAAATTTCTGACTGTCCTTCTTCGCAAAATGTAATGGCTCTTTGTAGAAAAAAAGAAGAGAAAATAAAAGGGAAAAGACTACTTCTTTTAGATGGGATACAAGACCCAGGAAATTTAGGAACAATTATTAGAAGTGCAGTTGCTTTTGGAATTGATACAATTGTATTGTCTGAAGACTGTGTAGATTTGTATAATCCCAAAGTAATACGCTCTACTCAAGGAATGTTATTTCATGTTCCAATTGTAAGAAGCAATTTAATGGAAGTCATTGATGAATTTCAACAAAAAGGATATCCTTTATATGCGACTAATGTTTCTTATGGAAAGGATGCCAGAAGCTTAACTTTTGAAGAAAGACAAAAATATATGCTTTGTATGGGAAATGAAGGTAATGGTGTAAGAGAAGAAATTTTAGATAAAGCGACTTTTTATTTATCTATTCCAATGAAAGAAGAAGTTGAAAGTTTAAATGTCGCTATCGCAACTTCCATATTACTTTATGAGTTAGGGAGGACAAAATGAAAAAGATTTATCTAGGAAAAATCACTTCCTTTCATGGGGTAAAGGGGGAAATTCGAATTCACTCTTCTTTTGAATTTAAAGAAAAAGCCTTTTGTGTGGGGACACATCTTATCATTTCAGAAAAAGAATATTTAATTAAAAGTTATCGTAGACATAAAAATTATGAAATGGTAACACTTGATGGATTTAATAGCTTAAATGATGTTTTATTTTTAAAAGGCCAGTCTGTTTATAAGAATGAAAGCGAACTGAAATTAAGTGAAAAAGAAGTCTTAGACAGTGAACTTTTAACATATCAAGTCTTGACAAATGTGGGAAAAAGAGGAAAGATAAAAGAAATCTTTTTCGCAAGTCCTAAAAATAAAGTACTACGAGTTTTAATTGGAGAAAAAGAGTATTTGATTCCTTATCAAGACCAGTTTGTAAAGGTAAACAAGGCAAAAAAAGAAGTCGAAATCAATTGGATAGAGTGGTGAAGAAAATGGAAATTGACATTTTAACTTTATTTCCTGAGATGTTTGAACATGTTTTTCAAGAATCAATTGTAAAACGAGCAATTGAAAGTGAAAAAGTCAAAATCAACATTCATAATTTTAGAGATTTTTCTTTGGATATCCATAAAAAAGTGGATGATACTCCTTTTGGTGGAGGACAAGGTATGGTTTTAGCTTGTCAACCGATATTTGATGCTGTAAAACATTTTAGAAGAAAAGAAAGTAAAGTAATTTTACTAACACCAGACGGAGTTCCTTACAAACAAAAACATGCTTATCAATTGTCTCGCGAAAAGCATCTTATCTTAATTTGTGGACATTATGAAGGTTTTGATGAGCGAATTAGAACTCTTGCAGATATGGAAATTTCTATTGGTGATTATATCTTAACAGGAGGAGAAATTCCTGCCATGGTTTTAGTAGATTCGATTACAAGACTATTAGATGGAGTGATTAAAGAAAGCTCTCATTTAGAAGAATCTTTTAACCAACAGCTTTTAGATTATCCAACATATACAAAGCCAAGAGTTTATGAAGGAATGGAAGTTCCTGAGGTTTTAATATCAGGAGACCATCAAAAAATAGATGCTTATCGAAAGGAAGAAGCACGAAAGAGAACCTTAGAAAGAAGACCAGATTTATTAAAGGAGGGGAAGTCATTTGAAAACAAAGAAACTGATTAGAAAAGAAATAAGCTCTAACGAGGTTCAAGTATCTTGTTCAAAAGGACTTTCTATTCATGAGAAAAAAGCTGGTGGTAAAGTTGTCTTTTATGAGAAAGATATGGTTGATAGTCTTCTTCGAAAAAATATTTTAAAGAAATACAAAACGTTAATTAAGCAACTTTACTTTTATTTATCCGCAGATGATGATAGTGGCACAGCAATTCAAGAAGCTTTAAATGAAGTACATAAGTTTAGAGAAGAATTAAGAAATAAGTATCGTAAGGTTTTAAAAGAAAAAGAAATTGAACGCCTTGAAAAAGAACTTTTTGTGATGGAACAAGAAACACTTAGAAAACAATATGTGATGAATGAGCTTTATTTATTAAATAGCGAAAAAGAACAAAATAGGAGTAGATAGCTAGGTCTATTTACGTTTTATGTTGCTAAAATGGAATATATATCTAGTAGGAAAGAAAAAAGTTTGATATAATGATAAAGAAAAAGAGTATATGAAGGTGATTCAAGTGGCCATATTTAAGAATCGAAAAAAATACGCAGTCAGTACTCAGGAAGAGGATGTAAAGATAAAACTGACCAAAATGGCAAAAAGGGAAATGATACTAACAGTAGTATCAATTTTCGCAGTGTTAGTTGTGTCAATGGGAAGTGCCTATGCAGTGTTCACATCATTTACAACATCAAAAGATTATAATCGAGTAACAGTAGGAACACTAGATATACTTTATAGTGCAGAAGCAGGAGAAGCATATGGAGATACAATCAACCTAACAGATGCCTTTCCAACGACAGAAGATAAAGCAGGAAAGCCATATAAGTTTACATTAACAAATAATGGGACATTACCAGCTAGTTATACCGTATCAATAAAAGATGATACTGATATGATAGAACAAGATGGTTGTAGTGGAAACTTACTAGATAAAACAAAGATAAAAATCAGTATCAATGGAAATGATGCAGTACTTTTGTCAGACCTTGTAGATGCAACAGGAAAGAATTATATCATTGATAGTGGAAGCTTAGGAGTAAAAGGGACACAGAATGCCGAAGCAAAGAGTTATGAAAAAAGTTATGAAATTAAAATGTGGATTACAGAAGAAGCAGGGAATGAAGTATTAGGAAAACACTTTCATGGAAAGATAGTCATTGATGGAAGTGAATATAGAGAAAGTGCAGTCCAAATCTTTTTAAATGAACATTTAGATAATGGAATAGCAACTTATAGTAGTGAGAGTAATAAAGATAAGTTATATGCATACTCACATGAAGCAGGAGTAGAACAAGAAGGATGGAGTAAAGAAGAGCTAACAGACTATCGATATATTGGAGAGAACCCAAATAACTATGTAACATATAATAATGAGATATGGAGAATCATAGGAGTATTTACTGTTGATAATGGAGCAGGAAGAAAAGAACAGAGAATGAAGTTAGTAAGAAAAGAAGGAATACCAGTAGTATGGGATAGTAACAGTAGTAATAACTGGACAAAATCAAGTATTATGAAAGCACTGAACGAAGAATTTAGTTTAACAAGTGAAGCAGAGAGTATGATAGGGAATGCAAAATGGTATTTAGGGGGATATAGTACACATAGTCAAATAGCAAGTAAGTTTTATGAAGAAGAAAGAGATAGGATAGCATATCAAGGTTATGAGACAAGTTGGAAAGGAAAAGTAGGTTTAATCTATCCAAGTGACTATGGATATGCAACAGGAACAAATGCATGTTTAGAGAAAGAGTTAAACATGTGGGAGACAGAATGTCAAGGAACAAGCTGGTTAAATCAAGGAAGTAATCAGTGGACAATGATGAGTGATAAAGCAAAGACAGATGAAGTTATAACAATAACAAATAAGGGATATGCAAGTAATGCAGTAGTAAATAGTAGTGATATAGTAGCTCATCCAGTAGTGTACTTAAGAAGTGAAGTACAAATATCAGGAGGAAAGGGAACAGAACAAGAACCATATACCCTTACAAAGTAAGAGATGAAAATCTTACTTTTTGTTTGAAACGTTAACTACAGAGATAAATGCACGGAGCAGAAAAAATAAGAGATAAAAAATTAAATGCACGTAAAATAAAAGA
>CANQWT010000058.1 GCA_947627635.1 uncultured Bacilli bacterium | reverse complement strand
ATTTTACGGTAACTTAATAAAATAAAGATAACTTCCTTTATCACCGGTAAGTTATCTCTGTAGTTAACGTTTTCAAACAAAAAAGTAAAATTTTCGCATCTACTCATTTTACCTTTAAAAATAATACAAATAGACTTTACAGATTATTTATTTTCATCTGTAATCTTCTTTTGGCGGAACGAACTATCAAAATAGCCTATACCATTCCAGTGGTTGAATGCAAAAGTACCTGCGTTTGCACCATTTTCATGCTTACCACCACGAAGAGACCATGGGTTATCTGCATTTACCATCCAATTTCTATCACCGTATCTCGTCTATTCTTCTTTATTTTAACACACTTACTTCATTCCATAAACCTTACTGACTTCTTTTGGATTTAAAGGACGATATTCTCCACTTTTAAGTCCTTTTGTATCAAAGAAACCATATCTTTCACGAGTTAATTTTTCCACTTCAAAACCAACACTCTTAAATAGTTCTTTTACTTCATGATTTTTTCCTTCTTGAATTGTAATTTCAACATAAGAAGACTGTGTCTTCGCATCTACTTTTTTAAGCTTTACTCTTTTTGGATAAACCTTTTCTTTTCCAATTAAAACTCCATTTTTTAAAGTATTGATTTCTTCTCCTTTAATAATTCCTCTTAATTTAGCCACATAAACTTTTAAAACTCCATGAGATGGATGCATTAAAATATTCGCAAACTCCCCGTCATTTGTCAATAACAAAACACCTGTTGTATCATAATCTAATCTTCCAACTGGATAAATTCTTTCTTCACACTCAATTAAATCAACAACTGTTTTTCGCATTTTCTCATCACTTGTTGTCGTGACAACACCTCTTGGTTTATTGAGTAAGAAGTAAACTTTTTTCTCCTTCATAATTTCTTTTCCATCTACTTCAATTTTATCTTTAGGAGAAACCTTTGTTCCCAACTCTCTTACACATTTTCCATTTACAAAAACAAGTCCTTTTTGTATCAACTCTTCTGCTTTTCTTCGTGATGCAATACCACTTTGAGCAATCACCTTTTGTAATCTTTCCATAATACTCCTCTTTTCTTTGGTATTTCGTAGCTTGATTATACCATACACATTACAAAAAGAAAAAGGGTAAATCCCTTATTCTAAAACAATTAAAGATAGCTTTTTACCTTCATGAACAAAAGTAAGCATCGCCTTTTCTTGATAGCCTAAATCTTTTTGATAAGTCCAATTAACAGACACTTGATAAGCACTATCATCAGCCGTATCTTGATAACTATATGGAACTTGTTCTACTTTTTCAATATTAACTTCATCTACTGTTGGAAGCTCTTGTTTTCTTGTTCCATAAATATCATTTTCCACATACTTATAAATCGTATTTTCAGCTTTCATTAAGAAATTAGTTAATGCTCCTTGATGGACGAACATAGCTCCACCAACATCTGTTTTTGCATCCTTATCAGAAAGTGTATAGAAATCAAGGACAAACATTTCAGAAATCTTCTTTACATATTTTTCTTCATCAACTTCATCAGCAGATAAAATTTTCTCTAATTCCTTATAAAGTTTCTTATAAGCTTCACTATCATTATCATTTAAAACATAGCCATACTCTTTGATTTCACTAACCACTTTCACTTCTTTGGCTTTTTTTGTATTTCCACTAAAGAAAATACGATATACCAAAAATGCAATCACAACAACTAACAAAATCATAATAACAGCAATTATTCTTTTCGCACCCTTTTTTAGTTTCATAAGCCCCTCCTATTTTTGTTCTTCTTTTTTTGGATTTAATAAATCAAAGACTATCATATCATTTGAAACATCTAATAGCTTTTCTGCATATTCATTATTTTCTTCAATATAGTCTTTACTGATGACTTCTTCATCTTTTAAAAGCATATATTCACCTTTTTGACTATTATAGTAAACTTTATTTGTAATCCAATTTCCATTTGGGAATACTACAACATTTTTATCTTTAATATTAAAGATATCATGACCTAAAGCATAAGGATTTTTAAATCCAAACATATTTCCAAGAGTTGGCATCGCATCAATCATACCCATTGTATTAGAAACAACACCTTGAACTTCCTTATCTTTTGTCCAAATAATAAGTGGAACTTTACGGTCTAATTCATAGTGATATGAATTATATTCTTTATAAGTTGGGTCACTCTCATCTTTGACTGTATCTGTTTTTGTATCATAATTGTTAAGACGAATATAATCATTCTTTGGAAGTCTTCCATCATGGTCTCCATATAGAATGAACACGGTATTTTCAAGCAGTCCATTTTCATCAAGAGCATCCAAGAACTCTCCAAGAGCTTCATCAGCATAATGAAGTGATTTAAAGTAATTTCCTAGTTTTGTTCCTTCCATATAAGGATGTGATATTTCTTCCTGTGTTCCATCTTCTTTGGTAATTGTTTCTTTGATATCAACATCAAATTCTCCATATTTTTCCACATCTGAGAATGGAGTATGGTTTGTTAAACTAATCAAGATACCATAGAATGGTTCTCCTTCTGTTTCTTTAATCTTCTTAATTTTCTCAATAGACTGTTCATAGAAGGATTTATCAGATAATCCAAGTCCTATAGAATTTTCTTTTGTAACTTTATAAGTTTCTTTACTATAAAATTTTTGATATCCTAAGCTTTGATGCATAATTCGTCTATTCCAAAAGTCTGCGGTATTCGCATGCATACTAAAGGTATAATAACCTAAGTCTGTGAAATACTTTGGAATTGCATTATAATAACGGTCAAAATAACTTACAAAAGCAGTACCTGATTTCGTTGGCATCAAAGAAGTATTAAAGGTTAATTCTGTATCACTACTTGTTCCAACACTGACTTCAGAATAATAGTTGGAGAAGAATAGTCCTTCTTTTGCGAGACGGTTTAAAGTTGGCGTAACTTCTTTTCCATTAAATGTTCTATTTAAAGCAATATCTTGAATGCTCTCCCCATGAATAACTATGACATTTTTTCCTTTAAATATATCTGTATATTTATTCGTTCCATCATAAGCTTCACGTTCTTCAAAATACTCTTCAAAATTCTTTCTAGCTTGGTCATATCCAAAAATAGAATTGATTTTTGGCTGTAAACTTACAAAAATATCATTAAATTGATAGAGATAAATTCCAAAACGCATTACAATATATTCTCTATTCCATTGTTTGATAAATCTTCCGACTTCTAAAGAAGATAAGCTTATTGTAAACACGATAAAAATACAAGCAGAAGCTATCAACTTTTGAAGGGTTTTCTTCTTTCGTTCTTGTTTTGTATCTATCTTTTTATAATAGCCTTTTTTCTTTAGACGAAAATGAACAAAAATAAATACAACTAATCCTAGAAGATAGACTAAATCTTTTAACTGTAAAACATTTTCTACAACAGCATCTCCTACTGGCGCGATAAACTGTGCAAGTGAAAGCATAGAAGCACTTGCAAAAGATGTGTAAAATGTATAGTAAATAGAGTTAATTACACAAATCGCTGTCAAAATAATATGAACAACTAACAAATAACTAAAACGGTTTTTATTCTTAAATAGATAAGCAAAAGAACCTAAAACCATAATCACACCTAAATCTGCGATAATTGGTTTAAATGATAAATAGTTTTCAAGTGTTGGCATTGTAAAAAAGCGTAAAAGTATGGCATTTAATAAACATGTCAAAACAAATGTTACAAATAAAGCATTATTTTTAAAGGCTTTTTTGATTTTATGTTCTTTTTTAATATCTTTTATAGCTAATATGAATTTATTTTTCCATTTTCCTATTTTTTTCTTCATACAAATAACCTCGCAACACTCATTATATCAAACTTCTTTGAATTTTACAATTTCCTATTCACATAATGATAAATGTATCTTACTATACAAGTAATAATATAGAGGAAAAAAATTCCTTGACTAAGTTCAATTGTAGCTAAGGCTACATGGTTTTGATAAACAGAAGTAAGTTCATGAATACTAATTTTTGCTTGATAACTTTCAACGACAAACAAGACAAATAAGAAGAAAATTGGAAGTAGCAATAGATAGGAAATGAGTTTATGTCTTTTTGTATATTTTTTAGTAAACATGGTTTTGATAAAGCAAAATGAAGAAATTAAAATGGTTAAGAAATAAACAGGAATTGGACTAAAATAGAAGTATTCTATCACTTTTTTTAAAATGGAACGAAGGGCTAAAAAGAAATCATTCCAAAATAAAACTAAAAAAGAGATTAAAAAATAACATAGTAATGCAGTTAAAAACCAATTTACATTTTTTCTTTTATACTTTAAATTCAAAAACAAAAAAAGAAAGAGGAGGATAAAAATGATTATGATTTCTATATGAAGTGGTGAACTAAAACACGTTTTTATGATGAGCCCTATTTTTTCAAATAGATTCATAATTTTACCTCCTTTTTTTCTTTTTAAACTTTTTCAAAAATATAAATAGACTGATGGAACTCGTCTTCATAAGTGCATGTAATCAAAGTTAGACAAGTTTTATCAAAATCTCTAAAAATGGCAACTTTTCCAGTTTTATCTTGCATATCTATTTTGACTAATTGATAAGTATATTTTTTATTTTTATATGTGACTGTGGCTTTATCCCCTATTTCAAGTCGGTGTAATGAAGCGAAGTAAGAATTATATCCATAACCTGAATGTCCCATTAAAATAAAGTTTCCTTTTTCTTTATCTGGGAATGTTGAACCTTCAGCAATAGCAATATTATAATCAACGTTATTGTATCTTGAGTTAGGAGATACAAATCCTTGTTTTAATCCTAATTTGGAAATCGTTAAGTATCCAATATAGTCATAATGATATGTAGGTTGTTGGGGCGCAGGGTTTCCCTCTTGATTTGGTACATTGGTAAGGGCATTTAAGTTCTCATCAGTTGTAGTATCCATAGCTTCCTGTTGTTCATAAAGTTTTAAGTTCATCTCTTTGAAAACTTCTTCTTTTAATTCTCTTAAAAGTGGTAATAATAACAAGAAGCATGAAATACAAAGAAGAAAAGAGCCAATTAGAAACAGCTGGCTCTTTTTACTTTTGTTCTTATTCATGGCGTGGTTGTTTTACTGCGACTAGAATAAGTCCTACACCAATTACAAATGCCATAGCGCCAATTATATATAGATATGGAGGAATGATAGACCCCGTATCTGGAACTGGAGTTTCAGGAACATTCTCCATTTCGACTTCTGTAACTTTTCCTTTTTCTACAGTAAATTCTACACTTGTAGTTTTTTCTTGATATCCTTCTGGATGAATTGTTTCTGTAAGAATGTAGGTACCTGCTGGAATTGGATCAATATAATGAATTTCTTTAGTAGATACCCATTTATCAATGACTTCACCTGTTTGTTTATTTGTAACAACAAGTGTAGCACCTTCTAGTTCTTCTCCTGTTGTTGCATCAACTTTGCTGATTTTAACACTTCCCATTGGTATTTCTAAGTTTAGTGTAAATTCTGTATTCTTAGGTGTTAATTGAATAGCTCCAATTAAAATTTTCTGATAAGCACCATCATTAGGGTCATAAATATAAGCTAGATGTTGTGTAAAAGTACCTGTGAACTTTACATTTAGACTTAAAGTCTTTTCTTCTTTTAACTTTTCAACAGGAACTCTAAATTGGAATTTCTTACCATCTACTAGAGTTGTGCCTTGTTCGATTTTGGCACCTGTTTCATCATAGAATGTAATATCACTACTTTCTGAGGTGAAAGAATAACCTGTAAAGTTACTTCCTGTATGAGTAGGAGCAATGAAATTACTTTCAATATATTTTCCATCTTCTGATAAGTGACATGAAAGCGTATCTTGATTGATTGAAAGTCCATAGTTTGTATCTTCAGTATAATTTAATGCTGCATTGATAACAGGCTCCATAATACTCCAATAAGATGAATCTTTAATCAAAGCTTTTTCACTAGCAAGTAATTGATTTTTCCAGTAATGATCAGGATCTTCTTCCATTTCTTTACCGTTTTCTACACACTGTCCACTATTGATATTTCCTTTTGAGGTATCACACTCATCAACGTCATCAGAATAACCTGCTTTTCTATCTTGATAAAACCAAATTGTAAGTTGAGAAATATATAATCTTTCATACATATCTTTATTCGACATAAAGTCAGAACTTACTGGATAAATTTGTGTTAATAAATATGCAAGGCCTTTATCTTCTACAGGACTACCTTGTTTTGTATAAGTTACATCGGCAAGTTGCTTTTTCCATCTGTCTAAACAAAAGACGTTATATATGTTTCCTGAACCATCTTGAGCATAAAATCTTCTGACTAAACCATTTTCACCACCAACACCATCAATATAGTTGCTTCGTGGGGCCAATTCCGTTTTAGATGTTAAGGTAGCTGGCAATTCTTGAGCAAGTAATGGTCCATCTGCGGCATAACTTATTCCAAATAGTTGTGTAATTCCTACTCCTACGATGATGAACATAAAAAGTAGGGCTGTAAAAAAGGTACTTTTTACCGAACTATCTGTGTTTTTAAATTTTTCATAAACTGTCATATCTTTTTTCTTTGTCTTCTTTTTCGTTGCTTTTTTCAACTTTCTTCACCTCTATTTTAATTACATTATAACAAACACTTTAATAAATGTAAACCCAAACTCGACCAATGTTAATCCTTTTTAGAAATGATACCAAGAAATTTTTTTAAAATGATACCTTTAATATATAATATGCATCCAAAGGGATGTGAT
>CANQWT010000057.1 GCA_947627635.1 uncultured Bacilli bacterium | reverse complement strand
ATAACAGTTTTAATATTTTGAGTGTTTTCTCTTTTTTTGTATAGTTTTACATTTTCCCACATCTAGTTTACTACATCCTGTCTGTTAGTGAATTTGACAGAAGACCTATTCATATGATAAAATAAAGACGTTCACTTTTGATGGGAGGAACAAAATATGAAAAAAAAGATAGGACTACTACTTGTCATGATTTCACTCGTGGTAGTAGGAAGTGCTTGTCTACTAGAATATATTACTTATCAAGAAAAGCCAATTGCGGAAACAAAGCATCATGAGACAGTAACTCTAAAGGATATGTTAGAAGCAAGAACTATGATTAAAGAAGATCAAGTACAAGAAGAAAAATCAATACTTGTTCAAGATGTTATGGAAACAGAAGAACCTATTGAGGATGTAGTCGTTCCTGTAACAGAACCAGTTGTTTTTGAAGGGATGACCTTAAATCAACTTGGAGAAAAACTAAATCATTCCCTTAATTCCACAATTTCAGGATATGGACCACTTATCGCATCTAAGGCAGTAGAGCTTGGTATGGACCCATACTTATCTGTAGCGATTATCTTACATGAAACAGGTTGTAAATGGAATTGTAGTTATCTAGTACAAGCTTGTCATAATGTAGGAGGACAAAAAGGTGGACCTTCATGTAATGGAGGAGCCTTTAAATCTTATCCAACTATGGAAGAAGGAATTATCGGTTACATGGATAACTTATATAATAATTATTATGCTCAAGGTCTAACAAGTGCTGAAGCGATTGCTCAAAAGTATGTCGGTACAAGTGATTGGCCAAGTTGGGTAGAAAAAGTGAACAACTATATTAGTTCAATTCGTGCAGCTTAATCAAAGTGATTGACACATTTTGTCAGTCGCTTTTTTCTTTTGTGATTTATAAAGGATAAGGTTTATGTTACAGTTAAACTAGAGGTGAAAAGGGTATGGAAGAAAAACCAAAGAAAAGTAATAGAATCTATTTGATTATTATTGTTGTATTAGCGCTTGCTCTTATTGGAACAGGTGGCTATTTGATGTATGACAAAATGAACGAAAAGGAAGAGCCTACAAAAACTCAAGAAAAGGAAAAAGATACTGAGGAAGAAAATTTATCTTTAGATGATGCAAGATTTTATTCTATTTATCAAACTTTGAATCCTTATACAAAAATACAGACAAGGGCAAATGGTTTTCAATCTTTTACAGCATCGGAAATGATTCATATCATCTTAAATGATTTTAAACTAAGTGATTTTGTTAAAACAGAAGAATTAACACAGTGGGGGAGATCCTTATTATTCATTAAGTGAAGAAACGATTTTAACTTATTTAAAAAAATATTTTCCAAAAGATGTAAGTATTAACGCAAATGAACTAATCAATGAAAATTTTGTAGTCATACAATATGATGCTTTTGAAAATACTGGTGGTATGTTATCATTTATAGATTATGATGCGAATACTAAAAACTATAAAGTACGTTTTTCTGGAACGGGTAGTGGATCAGGTCCAATAGAAAATGTAACAACAAGTAAAATTACAAGTGCAATTTTAAAGGATGATATCATTACTGTGAAAGAACAAGTTATATTTTATACATATACACATATAATTGAAAATCAACAACTTATTTATCAAATTTATAGTGATGAAGCAAAGACAAATTTAATTGATACAAAAACGTTTGAAGATGGAACTGTTAGTTCAATTGATATCAATATAGATGATTATAATCAAACTTCAACGAATACTTATACTTTTAAAAAAGATAACAATGGCAATTATTATTTTGCAGGTAATATTATAGAATAATTCTCCTTAAGAGCTTGTCGAAAAAATAAGCTCTTTTTTTGTCTTGTCCTTTTTTATTTCTTCATAAGGTAGAAATAGGAGGAAGAACTTTATGAAGAACATGGATGGACTAACAGATATTGAAGTTTTGGAAAGTAGAAGACAACATGGTGAAAATACACTTTTTACAAGGAAGAAAGAAACATTTTTAAAAGCTCTTTTACGAAGTTTAGGAGACCCAATTATTCGAATTTTACTGATTGCCTTAGGGATTAAAACTCTTTTTTTAATTCATGATTTTTCTTGGTTTGAAACAGTAGGAATTATAATTGCTATCTTTTTAGCGTCTTTCATTTCAACTCTTTCAGAGTATGGAAGTGAAAAAGCTTTTGAAAAGTTACAAGAAGAAGCAAGTAGAGTGAAAGTCAAAGCAAAACGAAATAAACAAGTGATAGAAATTCCACTTGAAGATGTAGTAGTAGGGGATTTAGTTCTTCTTTCGTATGGCGACAAAGTTCCAGCCGATGGAGTTTTATTAAAGGGAAATTTGACAGTAGATGAGTCTTCAATTAGTGGTGAAAGCAAAGAGTGTTATAAAGTAGCAAAAGAAGAAGTCATCAAGAAGGAAAATGAACTTTATCGTGGCAGTGTTATTTATCAAGGTGAAGGAATAATGGAAGTAGAGAAAGTAGGGATAGATACACTTTATGGAAAACTAGCTCTTGAACTTTCAGAAGATGGTCGTGAAAGTCCTTTAAAAATCAGATTACGGTCTCTTGCTAAAGTGATTAGTCGTATCGGTTATTTTGGTGCTTTTTTAGTGGCCTTTTCTTATTTAATTTCCATTTATGTCATTGGAAATCATTTTGATTTAGGACAAATTGTCCTTGCACTTCAAGATACAAGAACACTTTTAGGAAATCTTTTATATGCACTTACTCTTGCTGTTACTGTAATTGTTGTCGCAGTTCCTGAAGGGCTTCCAATGATGGTGACTTTAGTTTTATCTTCGAATATGAAAAGAATGCTTCAAAATCATGTATTAGTTCGAAAACTAGTAGGAATTGAGACTGCGGGAAGCTTAAATATTTTATTTACGGACAAAACAGGTACATTAACAGAAGGAAATATGCATGTAGAAAGTATCTTAACGGGAGATTTATGTGAATTTCGAAAGGAAGATGAGTTCTGTCAATATCCAAAATATTATGAAACTTTAAAAACTTCTATTTTTGAAAACAACAGTTGTAATTATAATGTGGAAAAACAAGAACTAATTGGTGGGAATGGTACAGACCGAGCATTATTATCTTTTTTCGAGAAGAAAGAACTTCATCAGTATCCTATTGTTCAAGAAGAAGTGTTTTCAAGTGTTTCAAAATATGCCATGACAACTATAAAACTAAATGCACATACTCTTACATTTTTAAAAGGTGCTCCAGAAGTTTTACTTCCAAAATGTGGAAAATATTTAAAAAAAGATGGGAGCATTGTAGATTTTCATAATCACTTTGCCATTAAGAAAAAATTAGAAGAGTATGCAAGGTGTGGAAAAAGAGTTCTTGCTTTGTGTTATAAAGAAGGTTCTATTTTAAATCATATGACTTTTCTTGGTTTAGTCGTTTTAGAGGATTCTTTAAGAGAGACTTCTTATGATGCTGTAAGAGAAGTTCAAAACGCAGGAATACAAGTTGTTATGATGACTGGAGATAGCAAAGAAACAGCAACATCTATTGCGACAGAAGTAGGTATTTTAAGAAGTCCAAAAGATTTGGTACTTACAAGTGATGATTTAAAAGTCATGTCAGATAACAAAGTCCAAGAAATTCTTCCTTCTTTGCGTGTAGTTGCAAGAGCTCTTCCAACTGATAAAAGTCGTTTGGTACGTTTAAGTGAAGAGTGTGGATTAGTTGTTGGTATGACAGGAGATGGGGTAAATGATGCTCCTGCTTTAAAGAAAGCTGATGTTGGTTTTGCGATGGGAAGTGGTACGGAAGTTGCTAAAGAAGCAAGTGATATTATTATTCTTGATAATAACTTTCAGTCTATTTCTACCTCTATTCTTTTTGGAAGAACAGCTTTTAAAAGTATTCGTAAATTTATTATCTTTCAATTGACTATGAACTTGTGTGCCATTCTTTTATCGATTGTAGGTCCTTTTATTGGTATTGAAACTCCTATTACAGTGATGCAGATGCTTTGGGTCAATATGGTAATGGATACTTTAGCAGGACTTGCTTTTGCTTATGAACCACCATTAAAAGAATATATGATGGAACTTCCTAAAAGACGAGATGAGAAAATCTTAAATGCTTATATGTTAGGAGAAATCTTCTTTACTGGAATTTATTCAGCTCTTCTTGCCATTTGTTTTTTAAAGCTTCCATTTTTCCACTCTATGTTTAGAAATGGGGCAAATGACAAATATTTTCTAACTGCTTTCTTTGGTCTATTTATTTTTATGGGAATTTTTAACAGTTTTAACGCAAGAAGTCCAAGACTTAATTTATTTATAGGTATTTTAGAAAATCCTGTTTTTTTGGGAACGATTTTGTTGATTGTCATTGTGCAAGTTCTGATTATTTATTTTGGAGGTTCTCTTTTTAGAACTGCAGGTTTATCACTTCATGAATTTGTAGAAATGCTTGTCCTTGCCTTATCAGTAATACCTGTTGATTTTCTAAGAAAGATGTATCTTAGGAAAATGAAGATAAAAGATGCGAATGTTTAGAAAAGTAAAAAAAGAAGAAAAGATTTTGTTATTTCTTGCTATTAGAATCTTTTCTTTTTATTGTGGTAACTAAATAATTAAATTTGTTAGAGCTATTTTTATATTCATGCCATTTCATTTCATAAGTATAAATTGGATCTATTTTTTCTTTTTTAATGAGTTCTTCCATTTCTTTTCGAGTTTGATCTTCTTCATATAATGACCACTTTATAGATATGTGATTTTTATTTTTTCTAAATTCTTCGAAATCTGTTAACATTATTGCATAAGCTTCTTCAATATTTTTAAGCTGATCATCTTCAATATTTTTTGTATTATACAATTTTAATAGTCTAACGATATCCAAGCAATATTTTTTTCTATAATCAGTTGTATGTTGTCCTTTGGAATTTTTATCCAATTTATATTTTATATGATTGGTAAGGCTCATTCCTATTGTTTCATAATTTTCATATTTATAATTATATTTTAATTCTATAGGATAACACTTATTATTTATAATCACTAAAATATCAATATTCTGTCTTTGGTTATTGATAAGTGCCTCTTTAGGATATTTGTATTCCATAATAATTTCTGCATGTTCTTTATATAGATTTTTTATTGCACATCCTAATATAAATTGAAAATCACTTTCTAAAGTAAATCCTTTTCTTAGCCTTGCAACTTCATCCATTACATTTACTATATTAAAATGATAGTCATTAGTCATAATATCATCTCCAGTTTACAATCATTATAGCACATGTATAAAATAAAAATTTGGAACATTTTTCAAGTTTTCGGTCACTATTATCAATTTATTTGACAACAAGAAATAGGGGCTAAAAGGTTAATGGGTATCATATTACCTTAATAAATAGAATACAATATTATTTTACACTTAAAATGTAAATATAGTAAAAAAACATTTTTGAATTCTTTAGTATTTCAAACAAGTAATATATAATCAAAATAAAGAAGGTGAAATGATATGAAAAAGAATTTTAAAATAAGTCTTTTTATTCTAATAATGTTTTTGAGTGCTTTTCCAATAATAAAAGTTAATGCTGGTTATGCTTATACTTGGACCGTTGATGGTGAAATAATTACTAAGGGAAATTCTAATCAATCTGCAACTGCATCTTGGGTTGAAGATTCTAATTATACTGGTGGTGTTTTAATATTAAATAACTATGATGGAGGTCCATTAAAAATAGAATGTATCGGAACTGGATTAGGACATGTTTTTGCGATTAAATTGGTTGGTGATAATAAAATAAATGCAGATAAAGGTGTTGGAATTATTGCTAATGAACCAGTTGTATTTATTGGAGATGGCAAACTTACAATTAACGCAGCAGTTCCTATTGGTAGTGGTGCTATTGCTAATAGTGATTATACTTTAACAGCAATTGATACAGCAAATTATAATGAAAATACTACAGTAACAATTGAACCATCAACTATAAATAATAGTGATACTTCCAATATAGTAGAAGAAGATAAAAATTCTAGTTCTAGTGAAATTGAAGAAACAACTACTAGCAAGGATGATGATGTTAAAGTTGAAAAAGAAGAAAATAATAGTTTTTTGGATAGTGATTTATTTAAGATAGTCATATTCTCATATTGTATTATTAGTTTAATGGTTATAATTATACTTCTTGTAAAGTTAACATCGAAAAGAAAAAATATATAGTAAAAAAGACGATTATGAAATAGGAATGTAATCGTCTTTTTTCTTTTTTAATTAGTCATATGTGTCTAACAACTTTTAAGATTAACAATATTTTTCAGGTTAATCTTATGTTATACTAATGTTAAAGGATGGAACTTATCTATGATTAAAATCAACAATAAACAATATAATAATTGTCATACAGAAATCACATGGGGAAATTTTAATGTTTCTAATGAAAATGGTAGAAAAAGAACTGGAGAAGCGCCCTTTATTACTTTTCATATAGAAAATGGTATGTCAATAGGATTAGAATTTACTTTTTTAAGAGTTATGTTTTTAAATACGAAAATAAGTATAGAAACAAACATAAAAGAATATATAAGTGATATAATTTTTGAAAACGATGAAGGATGGCATTCCCTTATTTTAGAAAAATATGATTGTAATATTACAAGAATAAATCAAAAAACTTTTCATATAAATTTTCATGTTGAAGAAAGTAAAATAAATATATTTATCAATGAGAATATTGATTTATTTTAGTAATCACTTTGTTTATAACAAAATTACGAACTCTCTAGGAATTTTTATTTCAATAAAAATCATCTCTATCTAGAGATGAACTATATTTATATGTCTGAAAAGTTCGACTAATATACAAAATGAAGCGATTGTAGAAGATATCTACAACTTTTACTCATAAGATTTGATATATAGTAAATCAATCAATTTTATTTTAATACATAATATGTATTTTTTCCAGTTCCTTTTCTAATTAAAATATTATCTTTTAAT
>CANQWT010000056.1 GCA_947627635.1 uncultured Bacilli bacterium | reverse complement strand
TATGATAAACAAGAATGGGCGAATGCAGTAACAGTAACCAATGGAAGTAGAGAAACATATAAGAATGCAGAAGCAGGGGAAGAAGTAAAGATGGAAGATATCCTGCAAATGTGGGTATGGATACCGAGATACAGTTACACAATAAAAAGTGAAGATGGAGAAAACTACTATGGAAAGAAAGAAGAAGGAAGAAGTGATGAACCAAGTCAAGCCTTACCAGGAGAGATAGACGCAAAGTTTATCACTAGTTCTACCACAGATGAAGGAAGTGCCCAATATACAAATTCAAATACACCAAGTGGATGGTTTACTCCACCAGGATTTAAGTTTGGAGAGAAGAACCTATCAGGAATATGGATCGGAAAGTTTGAAACGGGTTCAGTAAATGGAAATAATCCAGGAGATGTGGATACAGATAATTTAGTAGCAATCAAACCAAATATTACTTCATGGAGAACTATTCGTGTATCAACATTAGAGTTAGTATCCATGGGGATAACAAAAAGCGGAAATATCTATGGCTTTGACCAAATTACATATGATACACATGCAACAAAGAACACAGAATGGGCTTTAATACCTTATCTAACCCAAAGTAAATATGGAAAATATGGAAATCCATTATATAGTGGTGAGAATAAACAAGTCTATATGAATAACTATAATGGTTTTAAGACAGGAAGATCCTCAGGACAGCCTACAGCTTCTAGTTCTGCAGAAGAAGGATTTACATATAATGACTTCACAATACAAGGTGCTGGGCAAGGCTATATCGGATCCGGAGCATCTTCAACAGGAAATATCACAGGAATCTATGATATTAACGGTGGAGCTTGGGAATATACAATGGGAGTACTTGAAAAACGGAGTGGAAATACACAAGGAATAAACTCAGGCTATTCAGGACTACTTACAAACGGAGATAGCTTTGAAGGAGACAGAGTATGGCCAGATGAAAAATATTATGATGTTTATACGTCTACTTCAATAGCAACTGCATGTGGAGGAAGTCCATGTAAAGGACATGCTCTTAGTGAAGTGGCAGGTTGGTATGGTGATGATGCATGGATGGCAAATTTAGCACAGCCATGGTCAGTTCGCAGTGGTGATCATAGTAGTAATGTTCTTGCAGGTGTTTTCTATTTCGGCGGTGGTGTCGGGGTGCAAGGGGCTAGTTCATTTCGTATTGTTTTAACCCCAAACAATTAAAAATAGAAAAAATTAAAAAAGTACTAATTTTAAATATTTAGAGAAATATAAGGGCAAATATGAAAAATTAAAGCCCTTTTTTTGAAATAACCCCAGAAATTTAAGAAAAAATAGTTCTAAAAATTAAAAATTTGCTGTTTGCTTTTATTTAGTAACCATTGTATATTATCCACCCAGAAAGGAGAAATACTATGGTAGAACAAAATCAAAAAGAATTCTTAACTTCAAAATATGATCGGGTTTTTAAAGCTGTTTTTCTAAATTCAAATGATACAGATCATTTGTTAGATAAGTTTCTAGAAAAACTTTTATCTCTTCCAGTAGAAAAAGTAGAACTCAAAGGAACAGAACTACCAATTACAAATGTAGGAGAGAAAGTAAAAGTAGTAGATGGGTTAATTAAAGTAAATGAACATATCAATATTCATATAGAAAATGATACAAAGTATGACGAGGGAATTAGAAGAAGAAACTTTGGGTATCTCGCAAGCATATATGATAGAAATATAGAACGAGGAGGAAGAATAGATTTAAGAGAAAGATTTTTATTGATAGATTTTAATTTTACTAAAGCAAAGCAAGAACAAGTTATTGATTACTATCAGATAATGAATAAAAATGGAAAGAAATATATAAAAAATCTTGTAATAATGACATATAACATAGAAAAGGTAAGAGAGTTTTGGTATAATAAAGATATCAAAAACATTAAGAAGTACAAATACTTAATCATGTTAGACTTAAATGAAAAAGAATTAGAAGAACTAAAAGAAATAGTAGGAAGGGATGAGATTATAATGGAATATACAAAAAGAGTAACAGAGTTAAATGACGAAGAAAGATATAGACCATGGCTATCAATGGAAGAAAAACAAGAAGTTACAGAAAATATGATACGTCAAGAAGCTATGAAAAAGGGCGAAGCGAAAGGAGAGCGTCGAGAAAAGACCAATGTAGCAAGAAACATGATAAGTAAAGGACTAGATATAGGCTTAGTATCAGAAGTTACAGGCTTAAGTGAAAAAGCCATCCAAAGATTATCTGTTTAATATCTTCATTATCAAATAAAGAAGGAAAAGACCAAATCTTCTTTTCTTTTTACTTCTAAACCGCTGATACTTCTTCATAGATTAGATATAAGAGGTGTTTATGAAGAAGATAGAAAAACTAAAAAACTTTATTATGGACAATGAATTTCGAATGACTTTCTTTGAAAATCGAATTCATGTTATCAATTATCAAGAACTGATCTCTTTAAGTGATGAAAAAATCAGAATTAAAACCACCAATTTAACAATTACTTTTACTGGAACACAACTTGTATTATCCAAACTTTTAGACCAAGAGATTATGATAGAAGGAACACTAACTAAGGTGGAGTTCGAACATGAATAGCTACTATATTTGTAAAGTACGAGGTAAAAATTTTCATCGCTTCATTCAAATGCTCTATGCTCATTCAATTCCTATCTATCAAATCACAGATTTAGGTGATCGTCTTCTAATCACTTTAGATGAGGACGGTTATCAAAAAGTAAAAAAGATGAGAACTTCTTATGAAATTACTCTTGTAGGCATGAAAGGAAAAGCAAGATATCTGGCATTTTTTAAAAAATATCGTTTGCTTTTAGCTTCACTTGTCATAGGCTTGTTTCTTCTGTTTTTCTTATCCAGCTTCATTTGGAAAATCGAAGTTGTTCACACAAGTGAGGAAATACGTATCCTTTTATTAGATGCCTTAAGGGAAGAAAAAGTCTATCCTTTTCGCTTCAAACTTTCCTATCAAGAAAAGGAGCAAGTTAAACAAGCAATTTTAGAAAAATACAAAGATAAAATAGAGTGGTTAGAAATTGAAGAAGTCGGTACAAAATACTTTATTCGAGTAGAAGAGCGAAAAATAAAAAGTCAAGACACTAAAGACACTCCTAGAAACATTATTGCCAAAAGTGATGCGATGATTTTATCCATTACTGCTGAAAAAGGTGAAATCATAACCAAAAAGTTTGATTATGTCAAAAAAGGTGATGTTTTAATTAGTGGCGTCATCCATAAGGAAGAAGAAGCCAAAAGTAAAGTCCAAGCAGAAGGACAAGTTTTTGGAGAAGTTTGGTATACTGTCTCTGTTTTATTACCTACTTCATTTGAAGAAGTAACACAAATGGGAAAACCAAAAAGACACCTTGCTTTACACCTTTTTTCATCGAGCTTTGGATTAGGCACAAAAGACTATCAAATCAGAAAGCAAACACCGATTTTAAAAAGTTCAATGCTTCCTTTTTCTCTTTCTTATGAAGAAGTAATTCCCATTAAAACCACTTTAAAACATTATAACTTAATAACAGGTGAACAAAGAGGAATTTCTCTTGCTACTGAAAAATTAAAACTCAAATTGCCAAACTCAAGTGAAATAACTTACCAAAAAGTTTTGAAAAAAGAACAGAAAGGAAGTAAAATATATATAGAGGTCTTTTTCAAAGTAAAAGAAGATATTACAGCATATCAGTCCATCGAAAACTTAGACCTTGAATTAGAAAATAAAAAACAAGAAGAAACGGGGTAATATGATGCTTGAGAGTTTATCACGAACAATTGGAAACGTCTTTGCTTTTTCATTACCAATGGTAGTGATTTCATGCGTGATTTTAACATCTCTTCGTCTTTGTTATCTTTATAAAACAAAAACACCTTTCGTTTTTTATCAAGAGTTATTTATGCTTTCCTTTATTATTTACATCCTATGTCTATTCCAAGTTGTTACCTTCCAAGATACTACTTCCATAGGGAGCAATAACTTTGTTCCATTTCAAGAAATTTTTAGGTATTCCTTTGGTAGTCGCCTTTTCTTAAAAAATGTCTTTGGAAATCTACTATTATTTTTACCATTTGGTTATTTTGTAAGTGTTTACTTAAAAAGTTCTAAACCTTATGAAATCATTGTCTTAACTTTAATTGCTTCTATTTCAATTGAAAGCACTCAAATGATGATAGGACGAGTTTTTGATGTGGATGATATCTTACTCAACTTATTAGGTGGAACTTTAGGATATTATTTTTATTACTACATTCAAAAGCTTGCTGACTTATGGCCTAAAGTATTTCGAGCTACCTGGTTTTTAAATTTATTATCAATCATCTTATTAGGACTAATTATTACAATATTATAGGAGGTTTTTATGGAAAATGAGATTACTATTTATAATGAAACAGAAGAAGAAATCAAAGAACTATCTTCCTTAAAAGAAGTACTGTTAAGTGCTTGTCAAAAAGAAAAATTAAATCATGTTTGTTTTAATGTTATTCTTGTTGATGAAGCAAAAATACAAGAACTCAACCGTGATTATCGTAAAATCGATAGAGTAACAGATGTGATTACTTTTGCATTAGAAGATGAAGATACAATGGTGCTTCCTAGTGATGTTCGAATTTTAGGAGATATTTATATTTGTCTTGCAAGAGCAAGAAGTCAGGCGATAGAATATGGCCATTCTTTTTATCGAGAACTTGCTTTCCTTGCTGTTCATGGTTTTTATCATTTACTAGGATATGACCATCAAAATAAGGATGATGAGAAAATCATGTTTGAAAAGCAAGAGGAAGTTTTACAGATGAATGGCATTACAAGAAGTGAGGTGAAAGAATGAAAGTAGGAGTTGTTTCACTAGTTGGTCGTCCTAATGTAGGTAAAAGTACGTTAATCAATAGTCTTTTAAATGTTCATTTAGCTATTACTTCAAAAGTTGCTTCTACCACTAGAAATGTAATTCAGGGTGTTTATGAAGATGAGGAAGCTCAAATTGTTTTTGTAGATACTCCAGGTATTCATAAACCAAACCATAAACTAGGAAGTTTATTAAATAAAAAAGCTTATCAAAATGGCTTGGATGGAGTGGATGTGATTTTATTTTTAGTAGATGCTTCAACTGGAATTGGAAAGGGAGACCAATTTATTTTAAATAAATTCAAGGAAAATGATATTCCTGTCTTCTTACTTTTAAATAAGATCGATCAACTAAAGAAAGAAGAACTCTTAAAATTGATTGATAAAGTCAAGGATTTATATCCTTTTCAAGAAATCATTCCAATATCTGCTTTGAAAAAAGAAAATATCAAAACTTTATTAGATGTCGTTAAAAGCTATTTACAAGAAGGAGATAAAATCTTTGAAGACGATGTTTTAACAAACGTTTCTACTCGTTTCATTATGGCCGAATTTGTAAGAGAGCAACTCATGGCACGTCTTCGTGATGAAATTCCCCATACAGTTACTTGCTATGTAGAAGAATTTCAAGAGGAAGAAAACCTTGTCCATCTTCGAGTGGTCATTATTGTTGATAGAGAGAACCTAAAGAAAATTATCATTGGTAAAAAAGGGACTTTATTAAAAGAAGTAGGACAAGCTGCAAGATATGAAATGGAAAAATTTTTAGGTAAAAAAGTATATTTAGAAACTTATGTCAAAACCATTCGGAATTGGCGAGATGAAGAAAAATACCTACAAGAATTAGGCTTAAAAGAAGACGAATAAAACAAGACTTTCTATCCCATTTTATAAATAGGTGATAGAAAGTGAAAGAAATTTTATGGAAATTATTTAAAGAAACAGGAAATATTAACTATTATTTATTGAAACAAAAAATAGAAAAAAAGAAGTGATGTGCAAGTGAAAATTGTTAGTGTCAAAGGAATTTGTCTTTCAGAAACAAATTATAGTGAATCGAGTAAAATCCTAAATATTTATACGGAAGAGTATGGACTAATTGGGGTTTTATCTAAAAGTTGCAGGCAAATCAGAAGTAAATTACGGGCTGTTTCAAGAAAGTTGATTTATGGCACTTATCATCTTTATTATAAAGAGAATGGACTAT
Organism: uncultured Bacilli bacterium; assembly: GCA_947627635.1. Taxonomy (GTDB): domain Bacteria; phylum Bacillota_I; class Bacilli_A; order RF39; family UBA660; genus CANQVB01. The sequence continues at coordinate 1,446 of CANQWT010000056.1, read as the reverse complement.
CGACTTTAATTGGCTTAGACGTTATCAATGCTTATTTAAAAACAACTATGGATTTAGAGCGAGTAACGTATGCTTCTTATCTTCTTGATTTAACTTATCAAGTCGTAAAACAGGGAACAGATACTTGTGTTTTAAATACTTTAGTTGATACTTTAGAAAAAATTGAAGAGGGAATGGATGTATCAACTCTTACTCACATTTACGAAGTAAAGATGCTTGCCCATTTAGGTGTATTACCTAGTTTAGATGGTTGTGCAGTTTGTGGGAATAGTAAAAATATTGTAACGATTAGTAGTGATAAAGGAGGCCTTATCTGTGGCTCTTGTTTTCAAAGTGGAATAGATAGAATTGTTTCTTCTAATACGATTAAACTCCTTCGAATGTACTATTATGTTGAAATTTCAAAAATTACAAAAATTGAAGTAGATGACCAATGTGAAAAAGAAATAGACCAATTTTTAGAAGAATATTATGAAAAATATACAGGGGTCATTACTAAAAGCAAAAAGATGTTAAGAGATGTTAAGAAAATTCGTATTAAAGAAGAAAAGATGATGGCAGAATGAAAAAGTATTTGTATGTTTGTCTTGTTTTTTTAGGACTTTTTCTTCTCTGGTCTTGTCTTTACAAACTAGGATACTTAGAAGAAATGGACCTTTTTGTAAGAAGTATTTTTGAAAATGGAGTTCCAATGTCTCTTTATTCAATAGCATCTTGTATCTCTTTCTTTTCCTCTATTTATTTTTTAGCTCCACTAACTATTGTTTTCTTATTTATTTTTCAAAATCATAGAGAAAAATTATATCTTTTAATTACTCTTATAGGAAGTACATTTTTATCACAAGCCTTTAAATTGTTATTGAAACGAGAACGAGCTACACCATTTTTTGGAACTCTTCCTAAAGATTATAGTTATCCAAGTGGGCATACTATCGCAGGAATTTGTTTTTATAGTTTTCTTTATGTCATTCTTGATAAGAAAGTCAAAAAGACTTCTTTTCGTATAATAGGAAAGGTGCTTTGTATAAGTTTGATGATTTTAATTCCTTTTTCAAGAATTTTTCTTGGAGTTCATTATTTATCAGACGTTATTGCTTCTATATTCCTTTCTTTCTCATTCCTTTTTGGGCTTTTATATGTTTCAAAAGAAGATATTTTTAAGCGATAGGGTATGATAAGAAAAAGCAATAAAAAAGTTCTTAAAACTCTTGAATTAAGAACGAATGTTTTATATACTGTTTTTGGATATATTTCAAATGTATCCTTTCTTATTTTATGCAAGGTATCCTTGACAAATACAATATATCATAGAAACTTTTATTTTTCAAGGATCCTTGTTCGGTTTTACTCAAAATTATGAATAGAAAAAGTGTTAAGATTTTTTTAAAATGATACTTTTTAATTATTAGACTAATAACAAACAAAGGGTAACTTTGTTTGAAAAAA
>CANQWT010000055.1 GCA_947627635.1 uncultured Bacilli bacterium | reverse complement strand
CCTTTTTCATCTCTTACTTTATAACAATAATATGGTTCCTTTGTCTTTCCCATTCCATAGTTGATATCTATATGGATAAAGTTATCTTCCATATCTATTGCTTCACCTCTTCTTGCATTCTTTCCATAGATATTTGTAAAAGATAGAAAGTTTCTTCGGTTTATTGCTTCACTTGAGTTGGTATTGACTTCTATATGAATATAGTGATGCTTATTTAATAATATTAGTCCATCTACCATCATAGCTTTTTCATCTTTATTGGATACTAATAATTCATTCCCTAATAATCTTAAGTTATCTACTTGAATAGGTAAGAGATACTCTAACATTTTCTTTGTCATATTAGGGTACTCTGGGTTTTGAAAGATAGCTTTATATATTCTATCATACTTTGCAGTTAAGAATTCTTTTTGATTTTCTTCTACCATAGTATTTCTCCTTTCTGGGTGGATAATATACAATGGTTAGAAAATAAAAGCAAACAGCAAATTTTTAATTTTTGGGGCACTTTCAAGCAAAAAATAGAAGAAAAGTTATGTTTTCTTACAAAATCTTCTCTTCTACAAGGTCAAATTTTAAAAATTAGTACTTTTTTAATTTTTTTCAACTTTTATGCATATATCTAATTAGGTGATATGTTATGAGTACTTATAAAAATTTAGGCAAAAACTTTTTAATTTATGTGCTTTTCCTTCTTATAATAACCTTATTTCTTAATATTTTTTACTATTTTAATCTGTTATCTGACTTAGGGCTTGCGATTTCTTCCCTTGCTCTTCCTTTAATTCTTCTTTTTTATCTTGCTTACTCATTAGGGAGAAAAGCCCAAAAACATGGTTTTTTAGAAGGATTAAAACTAGGTGGCTGTGTAATTTTCTTCTATTTTTTACTAAACGTTCTTGCCTTTAATGGTTCTATTTCTTTAAAACTACTTCTTTATTATTCCATTTTTCTTCTTTCAAGTATCTTAGGAAGCATGATAGGGATTAACAAAAAAGCTTAATCTTTACTTGAAATGCAAAAAACTTCTAATATAAAGAAGGCCGAGTGTTAAGTTTCTAGTCAACTTCAAAAGAAACATATCCTTTTTACTGGCCATTAAATACTGTTCACAAAAATAAGCTTGGCTTTCCTTTAAAGCTTTAAATTTCTTCACACGATTTAAACTTCTATCAATGGATACAGAATGATTATGAAAAACAGTAATATTATTCGCAACAGCAATTTGACTTTTCGTCTTCTCAAGTCGCTTTCCTAAAATATATTCTTCATAATAAAGGAAAGTATTCTCATCTAAAAAGTGAAGTTGTTCTAAAAGTGTTGAGGTTATCATGAAAAAACATCCTGGAACTGCTCCTACCATAGACAACTCTCCTTTATAGTAAACATCTGGATATGTAATTCTCTTCTTATAAAGTTTTTTTCCAATAATTGGAAGATTTCCAAGAATTTCTGTCTTGATATCAGGAAGACGCCATCCTCTTATAATTCCATCCTTTTGAGTAATGATGGGTGCTACAACATCCACTTTTCTCTTGCCTAAAAAAGAATTTAACTCTTTTAAATTATCTTCACTTCCAATTACAATATCCGCATTTGACAAAATCAAATTGCATTTTCCAAGTTTTTTAATCGCATAGCGACACCCTACATTAAGTCCACTCGCAAAACCTTTATTTTCTTCTGTTTGTATCACTGCAAGTTTCTTATTTTTACATTTCGTTTTATACTTTTTGAGTAACTGATAAGAATTATCACTAGACTGATTATCTACAACAACAATTAAATCAATTACACTGTAATCTTTAATATTTTCTAAAAGATTTTCAGTAGATGGGTAATCATTATAATTTAAAATGATATAAGCTAATTTCATAAAGACTCCTCTTTTCTTTTTCATTATAACAAATATTTTACAATTGACCTAGTCTAAAGTGTAAAGAACTTTCCCATTTTATTTGTAAAAGATGTCCTTTTTAGATATAATAATAAAAGATACAAGGAGGAAGAAAAATGAAAAATAAAAAAACAAGAAAAATCATTTTAACCATTCTTTTTATATTTGCTTTATGCTCTAGTATTTTTTTAATCTATAATATTTTACGTTTAGGGCCTATCGAACAAGGACTTCGTTATATTTTAGTAGCAGTCCTAGTTTTCATAGATTTAATTTTTTATTTAAGAGTACGGCTAAAAATCAGGAAAACAAGTAAAAAAGCAACTATTCTAATCATTGGACTTCTCTTTTACTGTTTAATTTCTCTTTTAGTGGCTCTTGTCATCACCTATATTTATGGAACAGCAAGTGGATTAAATAAAAAGACAACAACTTATACTTCAAGTTTAGTGGTGCTGCAAGAAAGTAATATCAATGATATTAAAGATGTTAAGAATTTAAAAATTGGTAGACTTGCTGATAAAAACTCCATTGAAGGTTATCAGTTAGCAATACAAATTATTAAGGAAAAGAACCTAAGTAAAACAAATGAAATTATTACTTCAGATAGCTACTTATCTTTATTACAGTCACTTTATTTGAAAGAATTAGATGCCGTTTTTGTGCCAAAGAGTTATGCTGATTTATATCGAAATACAACTGGTTTTGAAGATATTGATACTAATACAAAAATCATATATTCAAAGAGTAAAGAAATGTTGAAATCTGAAACTTCTAGTTTTGAAACTTCTTCCAATAAGAAAACTCTAGATAAACCATTTACAGTACTGTTAATGGGTGTGGATTCTGAACAAGAAGGTATTCAAGGAGTTCCTGCTAATGGAGATTCACTTATTCTTGTCACTTTTAATCCTAAGACTTTAAATGCTACAATGTTGTCTATTCCAAGAGATAGTTATGTTCCAATTGCCTGCTTCCCTAATAAAGTGGAAAATAAAATTACACATGCAGCATCTTATGGAACGGACTGTATGATGAATACTATTGAAAATTATTTTGATATTACGATAGATTATTATGCGAAAATTAACTTCAAAGGTATTGTAAAACTTGTTGATACTTTAGGTGGAATTGACGTAGAAGTTCCTGCGGATTTGTGTACAGACAATTCAAATCGTGAAGGAGAAGTTTGTATCAAAGAAGGACCACAACATTTAAATGGTGAGGAAGCACTTGTTCTTTCAAGAAATAGAAAACAACTTGCAAACGGAGACTTAGATAGAGGATTAAATCAACAAATCGTACTACAAGGAATTGTTAATCAAATTAAAAATTTAAAAAATGTGACCCAGCTTATGAATGTAATTCAAACAATTTCTAATAACTTTGATACCAACTTTACAACAGACCAAATCTTATCATTCTATAACATTGGAAAAGATATATTAAAAAGAAACTTAAGTCAAGGAAATGGAAATCTAATCAATATTGAACAACTTTATTTACAAGGTACTGGACAAAGTATTTTAAATGAATATATTGCAACAAACTTAGTTTTATGGAACTATGTACCAAATAAAGAAAGTCGAAATGATGTTGTTAAAGCGATGAAACAAAACTTAGAGTTAGAAGCAGTTCAAGTAGAAAAAAGCTTTAGTTTCTCTATTGATGAGCCTTATGAAATAGAGACAATTGGATATGGTCCTTATAAAACAACATCTACTTATACTCTACTCCCAAGTTTCGTTGGTTATAGTGAAAGTGTCGCAAATAGTCTAGCATCAAGATATAGTGTTCGAGTGACTTTTGAGAGAAATGGTTCTTGTGAAAGTGGAATTGTTTGTAGTCAAAACTATCTTGCTGGAAAAAGGACAGATTTAATTCGTGGAGCTGTAACCTTAACTCTTGGAAAAGAAAGCACAAGTTCAAAGAAGCCTACAACAACTGATGATGAAGACGATGAAGATGATATGACAAGTCAAGACGATGCTGGAAATAATGATGATGGAACAAGTTCTGATGGAAATGATGATGAAATTGAAGTCGAAAGTGGTTCTAATGATGAACCTTCTGAATAATCTAGTCCATAGAAACAGATATACTAAGATATGCTATTGATAAAAAATCATCAAATATAAAATTGAACCATAAAAAATAGGAGCCTTTCACAGTTCCTATTTTTTTCTTTGACTTCTTTTTTGTTCCTCAATAATCCACTTGAGTTCTTTTTTAGTCTGTCTTCTTTTTTGCCATAAAGATTTAGGCAACATTTTAAGAAGAACTTCTCTTCCTCTTTTTTCTCTTTCTAATTGTTCAATAAAGATTTTATCTTGTCTTTTACGAAGAACAGGACCTAGTAGAATATCTTGTTTAGAAAGTTTTTTCTTGCCCTTTTCAAATTTTAAAATGGTATAAATGATATTCTTTTCTTGAATTAAGTATTCATCAGTAATCGAAAAACCTAATTTAGAAACTTCTTTACGAACTAAAGGTACATAATTATTAGGAGATAAAATTAAAGTATCTATTTTCTTTAAGACTTCTTTTTTCTCTTTTAAAATTTTTAAGATTTGAAGACCGCCCATTCCTGATATGATAACTGTATCAACACCTTCTTGATAAGATGCAAGACCATCTTTCAAAGTAAGCGTAATTTTGTCTTCTAGCTTTGCTTTTTTTATATTTTCTAAAGCCTTGCTGAGTGGTCCTTCTTTATTATCAGAAGCAATTACTTTTTTATTTCCTCTTTTTACAAGTTCAATATCCAAAAGAGCATGGTCACAGCCGATATCAAGACAAAAAGCCGATGGAGATATCAAATCTAAAATTTTCTTTAGTCGGTTATTCATTAGTCTGTTAAGAAATCCTTTAATTTACGTGAACGAGATGGATGGCGAAGTTTACGAAGAGCTTTTGCTTCAATTTGACGAATTCTCTCACGAGTAACTCCAAAGATTTGTCCTACTTCCTCAAGTGTTCTACATTGTCCATCATCTAATCCAAAACGAAGACGTAATACTTTTTCTTCACGGTCTGTTAAGGTAAGAAGAACACCTGCAAGCTCTTCTTTCAACATTTCAACTGTAGCATATTCTTCAGGTCCCATCGTTCGCTCATCACGAATGAAATCTCCTAAATGAGAATCATCTTCTTCACCAATTGGAGTTTCAAGAGATACTGGGTCTTGACTAATTTTATAAACTTCTCTTACTTTATCAACTGTAATCCCTAACTTTTTCGCGATTTCTTCATCCGTTGGTTCACGGTTTAACTCTTGTGTTAGTTGTCTTTGAACACGAGCAAGTTTATTGATAGTTTCAACCATATGAACGGGAACACGTATCGTTCTTGCTTGGTCTGCAATTGCTCTTGTAATTGCTTGACGTATCCACCATGTTGCATAGGTTGAGAATTTATAACCTTTTGTTGGGTCAAACTTATCAACCGCTTTCATCAGTCCAATATTTCCTTCTTGAATTAAATCCAAAAATAACATTCCACGTCCAACATAACGTTTTGCAATAGATACAACAAGACGAAGATTAGATTCTGCTAAAATACGTTTTGCTTCTTCATCACCTTGTTCTGCCCTTCTTGCATATTCAAACTCTTCATCGCTAGTTAGCAAGTTGATACGTCCTATTTCCTTCAAGTACATACGAACTGGGTCATTGATTTTAATATCTTTAGAAAGTGTTAAATCCTCAACACTTGTATCTGCAGTAATTTGTTCTCCTGAAACATCATCATCACTTGTGTCATCACTTACAATGTCAATTCCTTCTTGAACAAAACTATTGTATAATTCATCTAATGTATCACTATCAAGCTCAAGCCCTTTTAATTCATCAGCTAATTGTTCATAAGTAATAAATCCTTGTTTTTTACCTAAAGCAATTAACTTACTTTTTCTCTCTTCGATTGTTTTAATCTCTTCTACCATTACATTTCTCCCCTTCTCAATTTCACAATTTCAAGGCCGATTTGTGCTTGTATTTTAGGGTCTTTCTCTTCGCTCATTTTTCGCTCTAGTCTTTTTATATCTTGACTCTTATTATACTCTTTCATGACGCTAAAATAGTCGTACAATTCCGTCTTTTCAATTTGTTCATAAGAATTTTGTAACTCAGCAAGATGCGATAGCCTTATAAACAGATTTTTTTTATCTTGTAGGTAAGTATACAAATCAGCAAAAGATACACTTCCATACTTTTCATAATAATAAGCAATTTCACTTTGAAGCATTCGACTATCCACATCTTGAAACACAATGTGTGCCCTTTCCACTTCATCAATTACCCAATTTGCTTCTATCATGGCAGCAAGAATAGCATCCTGTGCTTTTTGATATTTATCCCTCTTTTTCTTAGGTGCTTCTTTTCCAATAAAAGGTATCTTGTTTTGTTCTTCTTGCTTTTCTTCTTTGAGCTCTTGAAACCTTTTTTCTAGGGTATTATACCCTATTTCACATGTTTTTGCAAGATTTTTTAACAGAACTTCAACACGAATAGGGTCTTTGACTTTCACTGTTTCTTGTAAGACTGAGTGAATATAGTTGACTTTTTCTTCATCACTTCTAAAATTAACGCCTTCTTTTAAGACATCAATACGGTAATCTCTAAAATAAATAGCATTTTGAACTAAACCGTCAAATCGTTCTTTTCCATATTTCAAAATAAAAGTATCAGGGTCATCATCGTCTTTTAAGGAAATGACTTTGACAAGAAGACCTGCCTCTTCTAACATTTCTCCACAAGTAAGTGTTGCTTTTTTACCAGGCACATCTCCATCTAAGCACAAAAGTACTTCGTGAGATAGTCGCTTAATCGCATTGATATGCTCTTTGGTTAGAGCTGTTCCCATTAAAGCAATAGTATTTCGATAACCAATTGTTGAGGCTCTAATTACATCCATAAAGCCTTCCATAATAATAACTTGCTTTTTAATTCGGGCTTCTTCTTTAGCAATATGATAGTGATAAAGCATTGTTCCTTTTTTGAAAATCGGAGTTTCTTTGGTATTGAGGTATTTGTTGTCACCTGTATTTTCGTAAATTCTTCCACTAAAGCCTACACATTTTCCACTTAAGTCATATAAAGGAAACATAATTCGATTATGATAGATATCCACATCGTTTGTGGATAAACCTAAAGTATTTAATAAAGTTACACTGTATTTCTTTTTCGTAAGTAGTTCTGTCAACGCATTTTTTTTATCCAAAGAAAGTCCAATTTCAAACTCTTTGATAACAGCATCATCTATTCCCCTATTTTTCAGATAGCTTCTTGCTTCTTTTCCTAAAACAGACTGTAGATTATTTTGGTAATACTTACTAGCAAGGTCATAAATTTGATACCATTCTTGGTAAGGTTCTTGTTTTTTTTGATAAGACTGATACCCTTTTAATTCTATTCCTACTTTATCAGCGAGCATTTTTAAAACTTCACGAAAACTTAAGTGTTCATAATTTTCTAGAAAAGTAAAAACGTTTCCTGTCGCATGACAAGAAAAGCATGTGTAAATTTGTTTTTCTCTTGAAACACTCATAGAAGGATTTGTATCTTCATGAAAAGGACAAACACAAAAATAGTTTTTACCACGTGAGATAAGAGGAATTCTTTCTCCTATGATATCAACAATATCTACTTTTCTACGAATTTCGTTAATGATATCTTGATTATTCATAGCATCCCTCCTCATGTGTTTTATTGTACCACGTATAATACTGATTAGTAAATGGATGAAGTTGCAAATCATTTATTTACTAGTATAATATTGTTACTCTTTT
>CANQWT010000054.1 GCA_947627635.1 uncultured Bacilli bacterium | reverse complement strand
AATGCAGAAGCAGGGGAAGAAGTAAAGATGGAAGATATCCTGCAAATGTGGGTATGGATACCGAGATACAGTTACACCATAAAGAGTGAAGATGGGAAGAACTACTATGGAAAGAAAGAGGAAGGAAGAAGTGATGAACCAAGTCAAGCCTTACCAGGAGAAATTGATGTAAAGTTTATCTCTAGTTCTACAACAGATGAAGGAAGTGCACAGTATACAAATTCAAATACCCCAAGTGGATGGTATACACCTTCTGGATTTAAGTTTGGAGAGAAGAACTTATCAGGAATATGGATAGGAAAGTTTGAGACAGGATACATGGGAGCAACCACGAAGACCGAAGCACAACATGATACAGAAGAACCAAATAAAGTTATCATAAAACCAAATGTATATAGTTGGAGAAATATTAGAGTATCAACCTTAGAATTAGTCTCTATGGGAATAACAAAAGTAGGAAATATCTATGGATTAGATCAAAGTACATATGATAGTCATGCCTTAAAAAATACAGAGTGGACTTTGATATCATATTTAACACAAAGTAAATATGGAAAGTATGGTAACCCATTATATACAGGAGAAAACAAACAGGTATTTATAAATAACTATAACGGTTTTAAGACAGGACGTTCAAGTGGACAAGGAACGGTAAGTGGTTCTACTGAAGAAGGTTCAGCATATGATGACTTAGTAGATAGAGGAAAAGGACAAGGCTATGCTGGAGGAGGAGCATCAACAACAGGAAATATTACAGGAATTTATGATATATCAGGAGGATCTTATGAATATACAATGGGTGTATTCAATAAGATTTCTGGAGATGCAGGATATACAGAACAGTTCACAAATGAAAGCGATGATCGCAATTGGCCAGATGAAAAATACTATGACCTTTACACGTCAACAACAGCAGGAATGGTATGTAATGGGGGTTCATGTAATGGACATGCCTTAGGCGAAGTTGCAGGGTGGTACAATGATTTTGCCTATATTGTGTTTATAGATTACCCATGGTTTGTCCGAGGTGGTAGTTATGGCAACGGTGCAGAAGCGGGAATTTTTTCATATGTTCGTGATGCTGGTGGTGCGGGCTCAACAACCTACTCGTTCCGTATCGTCCTAACCCCAAACAATTAAAAACATTACTTTTAATTGTATCTTTTAGGTACTAATCGACATTTTCTTTACTTAAATTTCCAAAAAAAGGAAAAAAATGCCCATTAAAAGACAAAACAAATAAAACTTTATTCTTTTGCTACTCTAAATATAGGGTAGTGATGATATGGAAGAGTTAGAAAAATTGATTATTTATAAGCAATATGTGGAAATGACTTATTATATGTTAAATATTGTTTTAAAGTTTCCTGAAAAAGAGAATTATTCTTTGGTGCAAGACATTAAAAATGCTACTTATGATGGTTTGAAAAACATTATTTATGCTCAAAAAGAATACAATAAAAGAACTCGTCTTTCTTATTTAAATCAATTAGATGCTAACCTCAAACTCTTAAAAGTTCTAATTCGTGTTTCTCATAAGAAAAAATACATCAATTCTAAAAATTATTTAGCTTGGAGTAAGAAGATTGCCAACTTATCAAATTTAATGGCAGGGTGGATGAGAGCATGCCTCGTAGCTTAAAGGAAAAATATGATGACCACTTAACTTTTGATGCCTTACTTGCTGCACATAAAAGAGCTTGCAAGACTAAGAAAAATTCAAAAGAAGTGTTAAAATTTGAAATTGATTTGGAAACAAATTTGGCAAATCTTTATAAAAAATTAAAGAATGAAACATATCAAATGGGAAAGTATCGTGAGTTTATTATTACTGAACCTAAAACTAGAATTATTCGTTCTCTTCCCTATATTGACCGTATTGTTCATCAATGGTATATTTATGAATTTATAAAACCTTATATTGTTCCTAGATTTATAAAAGATACCTATGCTTGTATTGATGGTCGGGGAACTCATCATGCAATTGATACCTTACAAAAATATATGCGAGCTATGCGTAGAAAATATGGAACTTACTATATTGTCAAATGTGATATTAAGGGATTTTTCTATAATATTGATAGAGAAGTTCTATTTAAAATTTTAAAACGAATTATTCGGGATAAAAAGCTTCTTGCCCTAACTCATAAATTTATTTATGAAAAGTCTTGTGATACAAAAGGACTTCCTATTGGAAATTATACTTCTCAATATTTTGCTAATATTTATTTGAACGGAATGGACCATTATTTAAAAGAAAAAATACGCTTGAAATATTATGTTCGTTATATGGATGATTTTATTTGTTTGGTTGAAAAAGAAGAGGAAGCAAAAGAACTTCTTGAACTGATTAGAAATTATGTAGAAGAAAAACTTCATGTTGAATTAAATGAAAAAAGTTCTTATTTCTTAAATCATTTTGGAGTGGAATTTTGTGGATTTCATATTTATGAAGATTATCGAATGTTGAGAAAAAGAAGTCGTAAGAAAATGAGTAAGAAGATAAGAAAGTGGAATCAACTTTATAAAGCGGGTGTGCTTGATTTAAAAGAAGTATTACCATCTTGGAATGCTTGGATTGCGCATAGTGACCATGGTTCGTGTTATCACTTGCAAGAGAAGTTCTATAATCGAATGCTCTTTAAAGAATATATGCCTTTTAAAGATAAAGTCGATGTAAAACCAATTCCTTAAGTCATTGTTTTCTAACAAGAGAATGTGCTATAATAAGGATACAGAAGGAAGTGGAACTATGGCTAATGTATCATCGAAAGTATCTATTGCAGTAACAAGTGTAATTGGAGCTCCAATTATTGCTGCATTTATTTATGCAGGAGTTGACTGGGTAGTTAATACGAAAGATCCTGTTGAAGATATTTCTTCCTGTCAAGTGACTTATGTAGATGATATGGAAGAAGAAAAAGAAGACTATATTGATATGTTAGGCTATAATGATACCCAAGAAGAGGCAGTTGAAATTGTTCCGAGTGATTTTTCTAATGAAGTTGTAGAAAATGAGAACATAGAACCTGTTGATTTTCCACAAGATAGATACTATACAAAAGATGCTTATAATTATGCTTTAGAAGAACAAGCTCTTCCTTTATATAATTCAGTAACTGGACAACTTGATATGAAAAGTCCTGACCTTGCACTTATTGAACATTATCAAGAAGCAGTAGAGGCTGTTGAAGAAAAAAGTGCTACAAATGACTGGGTGGGAGTTCAAAACGATGCTTTAAAAATCTATCAAGAAACAACAGCATTTCTTTTCCACAATGCACCTTTGACTGAATATGACATTACAAGAAGTATGTTGACTGAAGAAGCTTATACCGAAGTTTTAGCGGACTGTGTTTTAATTGACAGTATGGCAATGGATTATTCTTCCTCTTACAAACAAGAAGTGATAGAAGCAAATGAAGAAGATTATATCTTTTATCAACAAGCTGCTGCAGAGGTTCAAGACCAAATTATCCAAATGGTAGGAGAACATGCTTACTCTGTAGTAGTCCAAGAAGATGGAATGACCCGTTAAAGCAAAAAAATATAGGAATGGAGGAATAGTTTTATACTATTTTTCTTTTGTTTTGGTGGAAAATGTGTTATAATACAGTACTAGAAAGAGGTGGGAATATGGCACTTAAAGATGTGAAAGGAATTGGTCCTAGAGTTCTCACTTTACTATCAAAAATGGGCATCAATACTTTAGAAGATTTAGTAACACATTATCCTTTTCGTTATGATGTACTTGTCCGTGGTAATCTAGAAGATGCGAAAGACGAAGAACACATTATTATTGATGGAAGAGTGGAAAGCACACCGATACTCATGCGTTTTAAAGCAGGACTTAATAAAATGAATTTCCGCCTTGTAACTGCCAGTGGAATTGTGGGTGTTTCTATTTTTAATCGGGCTTTTCTAAAAAATCAACTTCTTGTAGGAACAGGAATTACAGTCATTGGAAAATATGACAAGAAGAAAAACATTATTACTGCTTCTGAAATTAAGATGGGCATACTTTCTAATAAAGCAAAGATAGAGCCTGTTTATCACTTGACCAATGGCCTATCTCAAAAACAAATGAGTACTTTTATCAATATGGCTCTTTTAACTTATGGAAAAGATATTCCAGACTATATTCCCAATATTTACCAAGAAAAATATCAATTTGCGAATAAACGTATTTCGTTGAATATTTTACACAATCCTCCAAGTGACGATAAACTTAAGCAAGCAATGATACGCTTAAAATATGAAGAATTGTTTGCTTTTATGTTCAAAATCAATTATTTGAAACAAGAGAATAAAAAGAAAAATAGTGGAATTGAGAGAAAAATACCTAGAGAAAAAATTGAAAAATTTGTAAAAACACTTCCTTTTAAACTGACTAAAGACCAAGAAATTGCTTTAGATGAGATTTTAAAAGATTTAGAAAGTCCATATCGAATGAACCGTCTTTTGCAAGGAGATGTTGGAAGTGGAAAGACCATTCTTTCTTTTCTTGCAATGTATGCGAATGCTCTTAGTGGATATCAAAGTGCTTTAATGGCACCAACAGAGATTTTAGCAACCCAACATTTTCATAATATGAAAGACTTTTTTAAAAAACATCATCTTACAATTGAGTTACTAACAGGCTCTACTCCAAAGAAAGAAAAGCAAGAAATTTATAAAGGATTAAAAGAGGGAAGCATTGATATTGTAATTGGTACACATGCCTTAATTCAAGAAGAAGTGGTTTATGCGAATTTAGGTCTTGTTATTACTGATGAACAACATCGTTTTGGAGTAAATCAAAGAGCAAATTTGGAAAATAAAGGAAAAAAACCAGATACCTTATATATGAGCGCTACACCAATTCCAAGAACTTATGCTTTAACTATTTATGGAGATATGGATGTTTCAACAATTAAGATGCGTCCTCAAGGTAGAAAAAGTATTCAAACAATTGTGAAGAAATCAACTGAAATTAAAGATGTTTTAGGTTTAATGCTTGAAGAATTGAAGCAGGGACATCAAATTTATGTAATTGCTCCTTTGATTGAAGAAAGTGAAAATAGTGATTTAACTACGGTATGTCAGTTAAAAGACCAAATGAAACTTGCTTTTGGAGCTCACTTTCAAATTGATATTATTCATGGAAAAATGCGAAGTGAAGCAAAAGAGCTAATCATGCAGGAGTTCTTACAGAAGAAAATCCAAATCTTAATTAGTACAACTGTTATTGAAGTAGGTGTAGATGTTCCGAATGCTACAATGATGGTCATTTTTGATGCAAACAGGTTTGGCTTATCAACACTTCATCAGTTAAGAGGACGTGTTGGTAGAAGTGATTTAGCATCTACTTGTATTTTAATTAGTGATAATGATACAAAACGATTATCTATCATGGAGTCTTGTGAAGATGGTTTTGTAATTAGTGAAGAAGATTTTAAATTAAGAGGACATGGTGACTTATTTGGTACAAAACAAAGTGGAGACATGACTTTTAAAATTGCTGATTTAAGACAAGATTATAAGATTTTGTTGCAAGCTAAAAAGGATTCAGAGGAATATTTAAAAGATAAAAAGTCTGATAATGAGAAGCTTAAGAATGAACTAATTGCTTCAATTCAAAGTGCATAGTGACAAATTTAGAAAAATTGTTGTAAGTGTAATTGACTTTTTGATGGTTTTCATTTATGATTAAGATGTATGGTAGAGATGCCATACAGATGTACTCACGATTTAGAATGTGAGACATCCAACCGAACCCCCTGAAGCTAGGTCGAAAGACCTAGCATTTTTGTTTTATAAGGTTTTTAATAGTCAAAATCATTTTAGGTAATATTTTTCAATAAAAAGAATAGTAAGCTAAGATAGTTCTTTTTGTAATCTATTTAGAAATTCTTGTGCAGGTTTAGAAAAAATCATTTGTTTTTTCCATACAATATCAAGTGTTGAATATAGATCAGGGTATAAAGGTTTAAAACAAATATTTTTATATTCTTTTGTGTTTGCCATTTTATCAAAGATAACAGCATATCCAATACCCTCATTTACAAGAATAGAAACATTATAAACTAAATCAAATGTTCCAATAATATTTAAGTCTTTAAAATTATCTCCAAACCAATTTATAAATTCATTTTCACTTTTTCCTTTCTCTATACATTGTCTTGAAAAGATTAAAGGAATATCTAATAAATCTTTTTTCGTAATATGTTCTTTTTTAGCTAATGGAGAATCATTTTTCATAAGTAATCCCCAAGTGTCTTTATTTGGTAAATGTAAATAATCATATTTTGTTATATCGGATGGATAAGTTAAAATACCAAAGTCAATTAAACCTTTATCTAATAGTTCAGTAATCTCTTCTTCATTTCCACTAAATAAATGATAATGAATATCAGGATGATCTTCTTGTAGTTTTTTTATTATTTTGGCTATAAAGTTAAAATTATAAGTTTCGGCAGCACCAATATAAATATCGCCACTTATAGCACTTTTGCTTTTCATTGACTCAAATTCTTCTTCAGTTTTAGAAACCATATCAATAATTTGTTCAGCTCTTTTTCTAAAAATCATACCTTCTTCTGTTAGAGTAACATTATGATTTCCACGAATAAATAATTTTTGACCTAGTTCATTTTCTAAATCTTTTATTTGTCTTGATAATGTAGGTTGGGTAACATGAAGATAGTTAGATGCTTTTGAAATATTTTGTTCTCTTGCCACAGCAAGAAAATACTTTAAAACTCTTATTTCCATAAAGTTACAACTCCTTTAAAATATTATATATTTTTTAGATATACATTTCAAGCATATCAAGATATGTATTATAAGTATTTGCTATTACAATATTTTTCACATATAATTATATTGAAAAGAAAAATTGCAATTTACTTTTTAAAAAAGATTATTAAAAAAGTAAGGTGATACAAATTGGAAGATGACAAAAACTTTCTTATAAGGAATTTAAAGGATAGTGGTCTTACTGATAAACAAATAAATGAATATATGGAATTAAAAACAACAAATGAAAAGAATAAATTTCTTGAAAATCATAGAAAAAACATTATGAAAGAATATCACATTTGTCAAGAACAAGTGGATAGTATAGATTATCTTATTTTTACAAATAAGAAGAACTTATTAGAAAAGGAGAAAACAAATGAATAAAAAAATATTGATAGTAATTGTAGGAATATTAGTAATTGGCTTAATTGGAGGTGGAATTTACTTGTTGACTAGAAATAATGAAAAGTTAGATAATTCATCTAATACACAAGATAATTCACAAAATCAAGGACAAGAAAATAATTCTACTCAAAATAATGAAAATAACAATGTAATTCAAGATGACAATGATAATGAAAAAATAGACTCCAATAAAAATATTACTGTTATTTATTTTTCAGCAACAGGAACAACTAAAAAAGTGGCTGAATATATCAAGAATACAACCAATGGAGATTTAATTGAAATTATACCTAAAGAAAAATATACTGATAGTGATTTAAATTATGGAAACAATAATTCAAGAGCAAATAAAGAACAAAATGATTCTAATGCTAGACCTGAAATATCCAATAACATAAATACTGATAATTATGATGTAATATATTTAGGGTATCCAATTTGGTGGGGTGATGTTCCTAAAATAATCTTAACATTTTTAGATAGTCATAATCTAAATGGTAAAACAATTATTCCTTTTTGTACATCAGGAAGTACTGGAATAAGTGCAAGTTTAAATACCCTTAAAAATTATAATAAAAATGTTACTTGGATTGATGGTAAGAGATTTGATTCTGGAACAAGTCAAAATGAAGTAACAAATTGGGTAAATAGTATAAATTATTAGGAGGATATAATGAAAGAAGAAAAATTAAATTTAGTTGAAGAATGGGATAAAACATTCCCTAAAAGTGATAAAGTTAATCATAAGAAAGTGACTTTTCATAATCGTTATGGAATAACACTTGTTGCTGATATGTATGAACCTAAAAATTATGAAGGTAAATTATCAGCAATTAGTGTATGTGGACCTTTTGGAGCAGTAAAAGAACAAGCAAGTGGATTATA
>CANQWT010000053.1 GCA_947627635.1 uncultured Bacilli bacterium | reverse complement strand
AAGACGAAAGTTATATAGACGAGCGAATAGAATTTACGGACAAAACAGGAACAATAGATTTAAACGGACATGTGATTACTGTATCATCGGAAAACAATATTATATTTATAACATTTAAAGGAACAAGCAATATGGTTCTTAAAAGTTCTAAGGAAAATGGAGGTATAGTTATTGTAAGTACTAAACCAGATACAAATGCAGTAGTATATGTATCAAATGATGCTAAACTTTTAGTTGAAAGTGGCTATTATAATTCTAATTCTCGAAGCAATTCTGCATCTGTTTTTCAGATTAGTGAATGGTCTACTGTCTTTAGGCCAACAATAAATTTTAAAGGAGAAAAGGCAGACAATTGTACTTCCAATATAGAAGATTATCATACAGGTTTATGTGTTTTTGGAAGTAATGCTGGCTCTGTCAAAAATAATGGCGCAGCTGTAAATGGAGTAATTAACATTTATGGAGGAAGTTTTATAAGTGATAACTATGCTTATAATACAGATGCTCCAGGTGGAGAAGTCAATATCTATGGAGGTGTTTTTTATGGCAAAAATTATTCTATTTATGTTGTAGGAAACAAAAGTAAAATTAGAGTTAATATTTGTGGAGGTGAGTTTTTATCACCAGTTGATATATATACTTCTGCAGATATGGTTCCAATTTATTATCGTCCAGGTATTTCATGGAAAAATGGTAGTAATCCCATAATTGAAGGACCATACAAAAATAATGTTCAACTAAAACCTGACTTAAATTGTGGATAAAAGTGATTTTGCTTTGACCATTAGGTCATTTCACTTTTTTAGCACTCTCTCTTGACAATTGCTAAAAATAGCATATAATAGGAAATAGAAAAGGAGGGAGTATTATGTATCCACAACAAGAACAAGAAGAAAATGTCCTTGAAAAATATGGACGAAATATTAACGATGCTGTAAAAAGTGGGAAAGTAGACCCAGTAATTGGAAGAGATGAAGAAATTCGTTCGATTACTCGAATTTTATCTCGAAAAACTAAAAATAACCCTGTTCTAATTGGCGAACCAGGCGTTGGAAAAACTGCCATAGTTGAGGGACTTGCACTTCGTATTGTAAAAGGAGATGTACCAACAAGTCTTAAAGATAAAATTATCTGGGAACTAGATATGGCAAGTTTAATAGCAGGAGCAAAATATCGAGGAGAGTTTGAAGAACGTCTTAAAAATGTATTGAAAGAAATTCAAAAAAGCGAAGGTCAAATCATCTTATTCATCGATGAAATTCATACCATTGTAGGTTCTGGTAACTTAGAAGGAGCAATGGATACTTCTAATATTTTAAAACCAATGCTTGCAAGAGGAGAAATTCATGTAATTGGAGCAACGACTTTAAATGAATATCGTAAATATATCGAGAAAGACGGTGCCTTAGAACGTCGCTTTCAAAAAATAAAAGTAAGTGAGCCAACAGTTTTAGATACAATTACGATTTTACGTGGGCTTAAAGAACGTTTTGAAATCCATCATGGTGTAACAATTCATGATAAAGCACTTGTTGCTGCTGCCAATCTTTCAAATCGGTATATCACAGACCGTTATCTTCCTGACAAAGCCATTGATTTAGTTGATGAAGCTTGTGCAACAATTCGTGTTCAAATGGATTCTGTTCCAAACGAGTTAGATAGCTTAACACGAAAGATTATGCAATTAGAAATAGAAGAACAAGCAATTAAAAAGGAAAAAGATAAACTTTCTCAAGAGAGAAAAGAAGAAATTAAAAAAGAACTTGAAATATTAAAAGAACAAGAGCAAGCCTTAAATTCATCATGGCAAGAAGAGAAAAACTTACTTGAAAAAATCAACCAAAAGAAACAAGAACTAGAGCGAACTCGCTTTGACTTAGAACAAGCAGAAAATGACTATGATTTAGAAACAGCAGCAAGACTTCGTCACGGTGAAATTCCTCGTCTTGAAAAAGAACTTCAAGAACTTAAGGAAAAAGACGAACGTAAACTTCTAAGCGATACTGTAGATGAAGAAGATATCTGTACAGTTATTTCTAAATGGACCAATATTCCTCTTAGTAAGCTATTAAGTGGAGAACAAGAAAAACTACTTCATTTAGAAGAGACTTTATCCAAAAGAGTTATGGGACAAGAAGAAGCTTTGCATCTAGTAAGTGAAGCAATTTTAAAATCGAGAAGTGGAATTAAAGACCCTAATCGACCAATTGGTTCCTTCATTTTCTTAGGACCTACAGGAGTTGGAAAAACAGAAGTTGCAAGAAGCCTCGCAGATGCTTTGTTTGATGATGAAAAACATATGATACGAATTGATATGAGTGAATATATGGAAAAATTTAGTGTATCAAGGCTTATTGGTTCACCTCCAGGTTATGTAGGATATGAAGAAGGAGGACAATTAACAGAAGCAGTTCGACGTAATCCTTATAGTATTGTTCTGTTTGATGAAATAGAAAAAGCCCATCCTGAAGTTCTTAACTTATTATTACAAATCTTAGATGATGGCAGAATTACAGACTCAAATGGTCGAACAGTCGACTTTAAAAATACAATTATCATTATGACTTCAAATCTTGGAAGTGAACACATTCTAGAAGGTCAAAAAGAACTTGTAATGCAAGAAGTAAAAGCTCATTTCCGTCCTGAATTTATCAACCGTATTGATGAAATTTTAATTTTCAACCCACTTTCAAAAGAAGTAACCTATCAAATTTTAGAGAAACTTTTATCTGACCTAGAACTTCGTTTGAAATCAAGAGATTTGCACCTTGACTTAACTAGTGAAGTTAAAGATAAACTCATTGAAGAAGGTTATGATGCATTTTATGGAGCAAGACCACTCAAACGTGTTGTTAGTAAACGAATTGAAAGTCCTCTTGCTCGAAAAATTATCGAGGGAAATATTGCTTATGGGGATACTGTACATTTCATTCTTTCCCAAGATGAAATTAAAATTAAAGATTAAACAGGCTCTTTAAATAGAACCTGTTTCTTTTTGGAAGTTTGCGATTACAACTAATTGTTTTCCCTCTTGTGTAGGGTGACAAGTGGTTAAGACTGCTTGCTTTTCGTCTGTTACTGGAACACTAATCGTTCCATTTTTTTCTTGTGTTTCAATTCTTTGAATTTGGTAAAGATACTTTTTCTGTTGGAAAGTTATCGTAAAAGTATCACCAACCTTTAATTTTCCTAAATCTTCAAAGAAAGAAACTTGACTTGTTCCTGAGTGAGCTGCCAAATAAAGATGACTATTTTCTACATTAGGATAAGTTGAACCTTTTAAAATCGTGACATTTTTATCGACGTTGTTCAGAGAACTTTCAAGGGAATAAAGTGGTTTTACTAACCTGATTTTAGGAATTTCTAAAGTTCCAATAGAAGTATCTATCTTGTTAGATATAGAAATTTCTTCTTCCTGTTTGATTTCCTTTTCTGTTTGAATTTTATTTTTGTTAATTTGTACTACTTGCTCATTGATAATCTTTTGGTATGGGACATTTCTTGTTTTATAAAGGAGAAACATTCCTAGAAAATAAAGGATAAAAAGAAGAAGACTAAACCCAAATTTTCTTTTTTCCATAAAGTATTATAGCTGCTCCTAGTACTGTTTCAACAATTGGAAAAGATGCATTCTTTTTCGTATTCGGAACTTCGATTTCGATATGAGGCTCTGGTTCTTCAGGTTCTTTTGGCTCTTCGTCATCGTATAAAACGTAATGATGCTCTTTTCCTTCTTTTTCTACTTTCACTGTGAAGTCTTCTACCTTTTGATAACCTTCTTTAGTTGTCTTTTGATGAATACGATACGTTCCATAAGGAAGAATAAAAGTTACAAGTCCTTCTTCATTCGTTTCTACGGTGTTATATAAAACGTCGTTTGCATCATAGATTTCAAAAACAACCCCAGCTTCTGCTTTCAAAGTCTGTTCATTGCCAAAGAACTTTTTCAGTTCAACCTTATTTTTAATGACTTCATTTTCAATGGCTAACTCAATATGTGGATGACTTTCATCAATAGTAATTTCAAAAGTGTTTGTATTACATAAATATCCAGTTCCTGCTTTTTCCTCTTTGATTTTATACTTTCCAAAAGGTAAATAATCAATGTTTCCTGTCAAAACAGAAATTTTCTGCTCTAGGGAATTATCAAAAGTAAAAGTTCCTAATTTTTCATCTTGTTCGTTGTATAAAGAGAAAACGGCACCTTTTAGACTTGCTTCTCCACTTGGAGTACTACTTTTGCTATCTTTATCAATTTTTTTGACATTGATAGAAGTGTCTACAACATGAATTTTAAAGGAGAAAACTTTATCCTCTGTTCCACCACGGTTCATTAAGGCTTGACTTGTTTTACTATAGTAGAAAAGAATAGGTTGATTACTATATGTTTTAAAATGTCTTCTAACTTTGACTTCATAATCTCCTTCTTTTAACTGATTAAAAATAATGTCATTTCCTTTTCTAGTATAAGGTAGAGTTGTCTCTAGAATATCTTCATAAGTACCACTTACTGGCATTCTAATAGAGATACTTCCTTTAATAGGTGCAGTAAAGGTTTGATTATTATAATTTGGAGCTTGATTATAAACCCTTATATTATCGTCAATGACTTGAAACCAATGGTCATATTTTGTTGTCTTATTTCCATCAAGTGTATCAGTAAAATAGAACTCTGCATCTGGTTCAATAATTTGCCATATTTTGATTTGAGTTGCCATATAATACTCTAAATTACTACTTCCTAAAGGATAAGCAAAACTTGCAATTTCCTTGATTTTTTGAATGGTCTCATTACTCAATGACTCAATTCTATCGACACTTTCATAAAATGCATTCTCGTCAAACAAAGTAAATGGTTGTAGACAATAGGCAATTTCATTGGTATCCCTATTTCGAAAGACCCTACCTTGTTGATAAAAGTGCGCAGCTCCTTTCTTTCTTACTACGAATACATTAGGAATATATTCGTCTTCATAAAACTGTGTTGATGCATTTACACACAAAGGGGATAGTAAACTACTTCCAAAAAGTATTGTTAAGAATAAAAATATTTTTTTCAATATAAACGCCTCCTTTTTCTTAACGGCATCTAAAATAACAGAAAGCCAAATTTTATGCAAAGGCAAGATTTTTAAAATTTGGAGGCATTTTGACCAAGAAAAAAGAGAAAAACGGCTTTAATTTGCAATTTTTCCCCAAAAAGTAGCTCAAAAATTAAAAATTGGCTAAATTTCATTTTTTTCAAAATTTTATGATTTTAGAGATGAAAATTATAATGTAACGAATAAAATAAAAACAGTTAGTAAAAAAAGAATATTACCTAATTCTAAAAATTATATATGTGATAAAAATATTTTAAATGAATTGAATAAAGAGATTAGGAAATATTTCAGCTTATATAAACCTTTAACAATTGCCAGTTCGTCTTTGACAGACACTATATAGTATGATATAATCAATGTGTAATTTCAATTAAATTACTATTGAAATTGAGTTCTTAAGAGAACAGTCGGTTCGCCGAGAATTTGGCTCTATATGAGCATGATGGATATCGCAAGATATTCTTTTTTCTTTTTAAGATACATGAACTTTCTTAAATTATAGTGTAGTGTTTTTTGTTAAAACCTCATCAACAAGTCCATATTCTTTTGCTTCTATAGCTTCTAAAAAATAGTCTCTTTCTGTATCTTTTTCGATAGTTTTTAAAGACTTTCCTGTATTTTTCGCAAGAAGTTGGTTCATTTTTTTCTTAATTTTCAGAATATGTTCCGCAGCGATTTGAATTTCGGTGGCTTGTCCTTTTGCTCCTCCTAAAGGTTGATGTATCATAACTTCAGCATTTTCAAGACAAAAGCGTTTTCCTTTTTCTCCTGATGATAGAAGAAAAGCAGCCATTGAAGCAGCAAGGCCTACACAAATTGTAGAAACAGGACTTTTTATAAAATTCATCGTATCATAAATTGCCATGCCTGAAGTAATAGAGCCTCCCGGTGAATTGATATAAATAAAAATGGTATCATGACTGATAGCATCTAAATAAAGAAGCTCTGCGACAACAATATTCGCATTTGCATCATTGATTTCTCCAGTTAATAAAATAATTCGGTCCTTTAAAAGCCTCGAAAAAATATCATAACTACGTTCTCCTTGAACTTCTTTATCAATAATCATAGGTACTAAATGGTTCATTTTCTATCACCTACTTCTATTGTAAGAAAAACCTTATCAAATCATACAAAATAAAATCTGACAAAAATTTTATGTATAAAATAGCAACGCTCTTTCATAAACTGTGATATAATATAAAAAAGATAAAGAGGTGGCAAAATGATAGATACAGTAATCATTAGGACAATGGATGAAGAAATAGAAGTTCCAAAAGGAACAACACTATTAGAAATTAGTAAATCTTTTAAAGAAAAGTTTAAATATCCTATTTTACTTGCAAGTGTAAATGGGGTTTATAAAGAATTGTCTGAGAAGGTTGATGAAGATGCTTATGTTTTATTTTTTGATTTAACATCAAGAATTGGTTCAAGAACACATATCGCAGGATTAACCTTTCTAATTATTAAAGCTGTGAAAAACTTATTTGGCAAAGAAGAAACTATTTTTGTAGAACATTCAATAGATAAAGGAATTTATATTGAAACAAGTTTTCCATTAACAGCTGAAAAAGTAAGTGCAATTAAAGAAGAAATGCAAAAGCTAGTAGAAAAAAACTTGGAAATCAAACGAATGAATGTCGAAAGATTAGATGCCATTCAATATTTTGAAAAGACTAAGAATTTCTCGAAAGCTAAAATTTTAAGATACAATACTAATACTTATATCACACTTTATCGCATTGAAAACTTATACGACTATTTTTATCATTATATGCCAGTAGAAACAGGACTTTTAAAAGACTTCAACTTAACTTATGTTTCTGGAAATGGACTTGTATTACAATTTCCAACGGTTTATGAACCTGATGGTATCAAGGAATATGAGCATCACGAATTACTATTTAATGTTTTTAAGCAAGCAAGAAATTTTGGAGAAACTTTAAAAATAGAGACAGTCGCAGATTTAAACGAGTTTGTTTCAACTGGTAAAATTAAAGATTTAATACGAATGGATGAGACACTTCAAAATAATCGTTTATTAGAAATTGCAAAGACGATTTATAGTAAAAAAGATAAAGTCAAAGTGATTTTACTAGCAGGTCCATCTTCAAGTGGTAAGACAACAACAACATTAAAACTTTGTATGTATTTAAGAAGCCTTGGCTTAGAACCTAAAATGTTATCTATGGATGATTATTTCGTAGAGCGTAAGGATACTCCAAGATTACCAAATGGTGATTATGATTTTGATACAATTAAAGCCCTTGATACTCAACTGCTTGATAAGCAAGTTGCCGAGCTTTTTGAAGGAAAAGAAGTAACACTTCCAACTTTTAATTTCTTTACAGGAGAGAAAGAATTTAAGAATAAAATGCAACTTGGACCTAATGATATTTTACTGATGGAAGGAATACATGCACTGAACAATGAAATTTTAGCAAATTTACCTCGCTCTTCTAAATATAAAATTTACTTATCAGCTCTTACTGAATTAAAAATGGACCAACATAATCGCTTTTCAACAACAGACAATCGCTTGTTACGGAGAATTACAAGAGATAATCGAACTAGGGGTTACTCTGTAGAGCATACTCTAGATGTATGGCCAAATGTGAGAAAAGGAGAAGAAGAGAATATTTTCCCTTATCAAGATGATGCAGATGTTGTCTTCAATACAGAATTGATTTATGAACTCGGTGTCTTAAAAACATATGCAGAGCCTCTTTTATATGCTGTAAAAGAAGATGCTCCTTGTTATGAAGAAGTAAAACGTCTTTTAAATCTTTTACATTTAATTTTGCCTATTCCATCTGAAGATATTCCTGATGATTCCATTTTAAGAGAATTTGTAGGTGGCAGTTATTTTGATGCGAAATAATTGTCAATCTTTGTAGAAAGAATCGACAGGATTCTTTTTTTTATGGTATAGTAATGATAGAAAGGTAGATGAAAAAATGAGAATTGCAGATTTGAGAAAAAATGAAAATATTTCACAGGCTGAACTAGCCGATAAACTAGGA
>CANQWT010000052.1 GCA_947627635.1 uncultured Bacilli bacterium | reverse complement strand
TAATAAAATGAGGCAAATGTATCTAAACAGTTTAATTACATAAACTCGTTTACTCATTTTTACTCACCTCCTTTTCTCTTTCAAGATTAGAGGCAGACACTCACATCAAATGTTCCTAATTAAAATTATATAAAACAAACGTTTATTACACAAGCATTTTACCTTAATTTCATTATAAAAAGTAAGATTTTAGAGAAACTCTACTCATCTTACTTTTCTTTTTTCTTAGAAATAGACTTTACAAATTATCTCATTTTTATTTGTAATCAGAGACTTGGCGGAACGAACGACTATTGACTAAAGACCCGTGCTCTCTTCCAAAGGCGAAAACGCCTGTGTTTGTAGTATTATAATCTACACCACCTCGGACAAACCATGGTTTATCCGCATCCACCATGTTAGTGTTATCACCGTTATTTGTCTATTCTTTTTTAGTGTACTATTTTATTTATTACCTGATAAATATTTCTTTAAAAAGTCTTCCCTATATTCTAAAATGTTATCTGCTTTAATAGCCTCTCTTAATTCTTCCATCAATTTTACTAAGAAACGAATATTATGAATGGATAAAAGTCTACCTCCTAACATTTCATCAGTTGTGATTAAATGTCTAAGATAAGCCTTGGTATAGTTTTTACATGTATAACAGTCACATGATTTTTCAAGAGGTGTAAAATCCTCCTTATATTTTGCATTATGAAAGTTAATTTTTCCATACCTTGTAAAAGCTTGACCATGTCTTGCGATACGAGTTGGCAAAACACAGTCAAAAATATCAACCCCTCGTATAACTCCTTCAATTAAATCAATAGGGTCTCCTATTCCCATTAAATAACGAACTTTATCTTGTGGTAAATAAGGAATGGAATAGTCAATTGCTTTATACATATCTTCTTTACTTTCCCCATCATTCGCAACACCACCAATACTATATCCATCAAAATTCATTTTTACAGTTTCTTCTGCAGAATATTTTCTTAAATCTTGATGAGCTCCACCTTGAACAATTCCGAAAAGAGCTTGTTTTTCATTTTTATGAACATCCTTTCCTCGTTTAGCCCATCTAAGAGTTCTTTCTACACTATTTTTTAAATAATCATAACTCGCAGAAGCTGGTGGACATTCATCAAAACTCATGGCAATATCACTATCTAATTTATTTTGAATTTCAATTGATTTCTCAGGAGTTAGAAGAAGTTTTTTCCCATCTAAATGACTTTTAAAATAAACACCTTCTTCTACAATATCTTTCTTATTCTTTGCAAGCGAAAAGACTTGAAAACCTCCACTGTCTGTTAGGATAGGTCCATCATAATGCATAAAAGAATGAAGCCCACCTGCCTTCTCAATTAAATCTTCACCCGGACGTAACCATAAATGATATGTGTTTGCTAAAACAATACCACAGTTCATATTCTTTAATTCTTCAGGAGTTAAACTTTTAACTGTTGCTTTCGTTCCAACAGGCATAAACATTGGTGTTTCATAAGTCCCATAATTTGTAATCACTTTGCCATAACGAGCTTTTGTATTTTTTTCTGTTTTCAAAAGTTCATATTTCATCTTCATTGTATCACCTCATTTGCTTCTTAAAATTATACGAGAAAAGAAAGAAAAAGACAAGCTTTGCCTTCTTCTATTATTTTTTTACTTTTTGAAAATATACGTCTGGTAAATTCGAATGATTTGTTTTAATAGAAGGACGATTAGAAATAGAAATGACATGTCCTTCTAGCATTTTTCCATGATGTGGAATACTAATTTTTTCTTGTTCCTTTTTTCCATATAATGAAGCACCTAATGCAGACTTCATTTCTACATAATCTTTTTTATCTTCAGTTGTATATGAATTCCAAACAAGTTCTTTCGTTGCACATTTTAATTTACCATTCTTTAAGTACATATAAGATACTTGGCTTCCTAAACCAACTTGGCATCCATTTGCTTCTAGTTCTTCTTGAGTTTGAACTTCAATATTTCCTAAAGCAATTTGGTCTTTTAAATAATATAAGTATTCTTGATAAGGACTACTTTCAGTATCACTTAATTTTTCAAGTTCATAATCTAATAAAGCTTTTTGAGAAATTGTCATTTTAGGAAAAGACTTTTGAAGCTCTTGGAAACGTTTTTCCACAAGTAATTCTTCTTTTGGAGTTAACGTAGATAGATTAGCACTTAATGGGAATAAAAGATTATCTTTTTGAATACCAAATTGAGCCACTCTTACTGTTGTACTCATACTTTTTATTCTTACTGTGTCACCCATCTTCGCATGATATGCAAAGAAACCAATGGCAGTACGAACAGATAAGAAACCATTTTCATTTTCTTTTCCATAGCTTTTTGGAATTAACTCACAGTCTAAGATTTGAGTTTGATTACTTTTATTTAATTCAAGTAAGACTTGATGACCTAATTCTACTTCACTTGAAGTTTGAGGTCTTATGATATGTTTCTTTAGTGCAGCTTGAACTTTTTTAATTTGTCCTAAGCAAGCTGATGCTTCTTCATACATTGCACGTTCTTTTCTAGAAACAAGTTGTCTTAAATATTGATATAAATATTGCTTTTGATTAAATGTTAAATTATCTAATAGAATGAGCTCTTTTTTCGCATCTGTTGTGTTGCTTTCTTGTAAAGACTTTTGATAATCACGGTAAGCAAAACAGGAAATTTCTGCTGGAAAGTAAACTTTAGGTCTGGCAATTTTTTTAGTTGTTTCTTGAGCAACTTTCTTTTCTTCTTGAACAGGTTCAACGATTTCTTCTACAGTTTTATTTTCTTCATTTTCACTTTGTTCTATCAATTCTTCCTTTTGATTTTCTTGTGGAATAATCTCAACAATTTTAAACGTTTTATCAATTGCTTCAGATTTTAAAGTTTGACCTGTTACTTTTTGATGATAGATAGCTTGACCTACTGGACTATATACAGTCATATAACCATCTAAGGTTGATACTCCAACATTTGTCTCTACTAAAGTACAAGTTTCTCTGTAACCATCTTCAAACTCAATTACAAATTTTGTACCAATTTCAATTTGCTCATTATTAAAGGTAGATACTAACTCTGCACTTTCTAAAATTGCCTCATAGTTTGCTTTCAGTTCACTAGAATGTTTAATGGCTGTAGTATAATCTACTGCTTCCTGAGACTTAGTACGTCCTGCGATATCATTGGATTCATACTCCATATAGATGCTTCTTTTTTTACGAAGTTCTAGTTCTTCTTGTTCTAGTCTTTTAATTTCATTTTCTAACTTTTCTTTTTGTTCTCTTAATATTTTCATGAAAATCCCCCTTTTTTCAAAGACTTCGCTTATTATACCATAAAGAAGATATTTTCGCAATGAAAAAAGAAGAGTTTATATAGATTTATAATCTTTACCTCAAATTTTTTTCCCTTTCATTTTTTCCTTTATTTCATTTTAAATAGATTTATTTGAACTTTCCTTTCTATTTGTCGTTTGATAAAGTTCTTTGATAAAGGCATCTTCCTTAGGTTTTAAGTCTTTATTGGTTTTAAAATGAAGAGAAAAATCTACTTCTCCTGGATAACTAGTAATGTCTATTCCTTCAAAATGTTTTTGAATTCTTAAAAAGTTTCTTGTAAATTTATTCGTAATATTTTCCTGTAGTTTTTCTGCATAGAGAAAAGCTTCCTCCATTTCATCAAGCATTTTAGTTTTAATAGGTTCTTCTAAATTCATTAAAAGAGCCTCCATCTTCTTATATTTTTCTAAAAGAATTAAATCTTTTGCCTGATATCTCATTGGCAAATAAGAAACTGCCTCATAATTTGTAATTTCCATTCTATTCATATATCCTAAAAATAAGGCAAGCGAACAAACTTGAGCTGGGGATACATCAGTGATTTTCTCCGCATAATAATCATCTTCTATATCTTTATTCGCATGATACAAGTTTCTTTTTATCTTTTTATAAAAGGTATCTTTTCGCTTGTGGTCTTCTTTATCTTGAATGGCATAGATATAACATTTTCCTTCATGTATTCCAAAGGAAATACTTGGAAGCATATAACTTTCATTTTCTTTATTTTCTAATCTTGCAATGAAATGATATGGTGTTTCCATATTTGGGTGTTCTGCTTCTACCCCATAGATGAGTTTCACATCATCTTGCTGGAAAATAGGACTTACATCCGCTTCAAATTTTTCTTCTTCTACAGTTTTATCCTTCAAAAATCCTATTCTTCTATCTAGAAAGGAAAGTGGATTTTCAAAATCAGAAATCGTCGCATTACTCCAAATACTTGTCATCATATATTTTTCTTGAAATTCTTTCTTGCCATCAAAATAAACATTGTCATAAGCATAAAAAAGTGGATGTTCTTTTAAAAAGAGGCTCATCTCATCAACATATGTATCCATTTTCTCTTCAAATTTAGACACATCTCTAATTTGTAATGTAATAGGGTTATCATCATCTACATATTCTTTTAGTACTTTTCCCTCTAAATCATAAAGTATTGTGTTAAAGCCTTCACGAAAAATCCAGTCATCTACATGAACTTTTCTCGTTTTTGCTTCTTCAAAAACTTGATACAGTTGTTGTTTTCTTATCTGTTCCATCTTATCCTCCTAAATAATGAACATCGCATCGCCAAAAGAGAAAAAACGATACTTTTCTTGAACTGCTTCTTGATAAGCCTTTAAAATATATTCTTTTTTTGAAAAAGCAGAAACCAACATTAACAGTGTTGACTTAGGCAAGTGAAAATTAGTAATTAAACCATCTATTCCTTGGAAAGTATATCCTGGATATATAAAGATATTTGTAAAACCACTACAACTTACAAATTTTTCATGTTCCTTCATAACTGTTTCTAAAACTCTAGTAGAAGTCGTTCCTACAGCTATAATTCTACCTTTGTTCTTTCTTGTTTCATTTAATATTTTTGCTGTTTCTTCACTCATGATATAAAACTCAGTATGCATCTTATGTTCTTCTATTTTGTCTACTTCAACAGGCCGAAAAGTTCCTAAACCAACATGTAGTGTAACAGGAACAATTTGAATATTTTTAGCTTTAATTTTTTCGAGTAATTCTTCAGTAAAATGAAGCCCTGCGGTAGGAGCTGCGGCACTTCCTAATTCTTTGGCATAAACTGTCTGATAACGATTTTGGTCTTCTAATTGTTCATGAATATAAGGTGGTAATGGCATTGTTCCTAAAGCTTCTAAAATTTCAATAAAAATTCCTTCATAAGTAAAAGTATATTCTCGTAATCCTTCTTCTTTTTCTTTGGTACAAATCGCTTTAAGTCTTCCATCTCCAAAAGCAATTGTCGTTCCTACTTTCACTCTTCTTGCTGGTTTTGTTAAACACTCCCACGTATCTTTTTCAATGTTTTTTAAAAGTAATACTTCAATAGCTGCACCTGTCTCTTCTTTCGTACCAATTAGTCTTGCAGGTAAGACTTTAGTATCATTGATGACTAAAGTATCTCCAGGATGAAGTTCATCTAAGATATCAGAAAACATTTTATGATGAATTTTTCCCGTATTTCTTTCTAACACTAAAAGTCTTGAAGCATCTCGTTTCTTCAAGGGTACTTGAGCAATTAACTCTTTCGGTAATTCATAGTCAAACTCTTTAAGTTCCATAATTTCACTTCCTGTTTATACGTTATATTCTCCATTAAATATTGTATTTTGATAGTTCAAATGTAGTTCTTCATAAGCTTTTTCTGTGGCAATTCTTCCTCGAGCAGTTCGCTTTAAAAATCCTTGTTGGAGTAAATATGGCTCTAATACATCTTCAATGGTAGAAATTTCCTCTCCAATGCTTGATGCAATGGCTTCTACTCCAACAGGTCCACCATTAAATTTATGAATAATTGCCGATAACAATTGATGGTCTGTTTCATCTAGTCCACTTTGATTTACACCTAGACGTGATAAGGCTTTCTGCATCACCTCTAAGTCAATAGCATCTTTTCCATCAACTAGCGCAAAATCTCTTACTCTTCTAAAAAGACGGTTCGCAATTCTTGGAGTTCCACGACTTCTTTTTGCAAGTTCTACAGCAGCTTCTTTTAAAATAGGCATTTCTAGAACTCGTGATGTTCGCTCTACAATTAAAGTTAATTCTTCGACTGTATAAAACTGTAACTTTGAAACAATTCCAAAACGGTCTCTTAAAGGACTAGATAAATCTCCTGCCCTTGTGGTTGCTCCTACTAAAGTAAAAGGTGGTAAATCTATTTTAATATTTCTACTGTTTCCATCACTACCAATGATAATGTCTAGGGAAAAATCTTCCATCGCAGGATATAATATTTCTTCAATATATCTTGGCATTCTATGAATTTCATCAATAAACAAAACATCTCCAGGTTCCAAAGAAGATAAAATTGCTGCCAAGTCTCCTGATTTTTCAATAGATGGACCACTTGCAGTTTTAATATTACTTCCAAGTTCTCTAGCAATAATATAAGCGAGTGTTGTTTTTCCAAGTCCTGGAGGGCCATATAACAAAACATGGTCAAGAGGTTCATTTCTCATTTTTGCTGCTTCAACAAAGACTTTGATATTTTCTTTTACTTCTTTTTGTCCAATATATTCATCAATAGTTTCAGGTCGAATACTATTATCTATTTCTTGGTCTTGTTCTAAAACATGATTTGTAACAATTCTCTCATCTTCCATATTAACCTCCTATTTTAATAACAATTGTAATGCTTGCTTGATTTGGTCTTCAATAGATAAAGTCTCATCAATTTTAGGTAGAATTGCTTTAAATTCTTTATCTTTATAACCGAGACCTTTTAAGACTTCGCTTAATTCTTCTTTTGTATCAGGAACTAATTCAATAGATGAAACCATACCTAGTTTTCCTTTTAAATCTAAAATCATTTGTTTCGCAAGTTTTTCCCCAATTTTTGGAAATTTTTTAAGGTAAAGTAGGTTTTCACGTTCAATTGCATCTACAATTCCGTTGATAGAACCTGTTGCGAGAATTGGAAGAGCCATTTTAGGTCCCAGTCCTTTTACACTAATTAGTTTCAAAAATAAATCTTTTTCTTCTTGACTTTTAAATCCGAATAAAAGATGCTCATCTTCTTTAATTTGTGTATAGATATAAACTTTATATTCTTGTCCTTCTTGAAAAGCATAAGGATTAGGTGTTTGAATTTGATACCCTATCTTATGATTTTCTAAAACAATTCCTGTGGATAAAATTTCTGTAACAGTTCCTATAATATAATTATACATCTTTTCCGCCTCTTTTCTATTCCATTATAACACACAAACATCTGTTCTCAAAGAAAAAGAAATAAGTTTTTGCTTATTTCTTAGAAAAATTGTGAGTTTTAGAAGGTGGGAGTTAAAACAATGCGAAATGAGCCTCCATAACTTGCATTACCATACCACTTATAAAAGGAGAAAACTCCTGTTAAAGTTTCCATATCAGGTAATCCAGCCCGATCTGACCAAGGATGTATAATGCTTGTCATTCCAACGTAGTCTCCATACCAACCTGCTGTTTCATTTAGTGCATGACCTTTACATGGAGAAGCATTACATGCCGTATTATAGTCATCTGTATCATATAAATCATAATATTTTTCATCTGGCCATACTCTGTTTCCGTCAAAGCTATCTCCGTTTGTGAGTAGTCCTGAATATCCTGAGTTCGCATCTTGTGTATATCCACTTCTCTTTTCAAGTACTCCCATTGTATATTCCCAGGCTCCTCCATTAACGTCGTATATTCCAGTTATGTTTCCGGTACTTGAGGCTCCAGCTCCTGCGTATCCTTGTCCTTCTCCTTGACTTGTTAAGTCGTCATATTTATAAAGACAGTTTCCTATACCATTTGCTATTCCTTGTCCACTAGAACAGCCTGTCACATAAGCATTATAATTATTCATATATACTTCTTTGTTCTCATCATCATAAAGTGAATTGCCATACTTTCCATATTGACTTTGTGTAATATATGATATGAGTGCCCACTCGCTGTTTTTAGAAGCATGACTATCATAGGTACTTTGATCAAAACCATATATGTTACCAACCTTTGTTATTCCCATGGATACTAACTCTAGTGTGGATATTCTTATTCCTATCCATGAAGTAATATTTGGTTTTATTGCTACTAAGTTATCTGTTTCCACGTCTCCTGGATTTGTTCCTGTGACTGAACCTGTCTCAAATTTACCTATCCATATCCCAGGTAACTCTTTATCTCCAAAGGTAAACCCAGGAGGTGTATACCATCCATTTGGTACATATCCTGTATATTGTGCACTTCCTTCGTCTTTCGTAGAAGTAGAAATAAATTTCACGTCTATCTCCCCTGGTAATGCTTGACTTGGATTATCACTTCTTCCTTCCTCTTTCTTTCCATAATAATTTACTCCATCTTCTGATTTTATGGTGTAACTATATCTTGGTATCCACACAAACATGGTTAAGATATCATCACTATCTGCATCAAACTCTTTTCCTCCTGCTTTATATTCTTCTCTTACATTCTCTCTTACTGTTATCGCATTTGCCCATTCTTGTTTATCATAGTTATACCATTTATTATCTTTATCTGTGGTGGTTACCCATTTCCCTTTCTCTTCATTGTATACGACTGGTATCATATTATCACTTAACACTGGGCCTCCTGTTGGTATCTGACTTCCTTTTAAAGCTATCTTACTTTGATAACTATTTCCTTGTTCACTATTTGGAGTATTTATATCTAACCATAGTCTTAACTCATAAGTTACACTTCCTCCTGCTTCTAGATATTTACTCCAGTAAAATTGGTCTAATGTCCCTATCCTTCCTTCTTTTATACTTCCATCTGTTCCTTTTAACTCATACTTTAAGTAGTATGTGTTTAACTCTCCACTTTCTTCTGTCAAATATAAACTATAATATGCTCCTATTGTCCCTGCATTTTTTGAGACTGTGAATGTATATGGTTTACTCATCTTTCCTTCTTCATCACTCATTGTTCCTAAGGCA
>CANQWT010000051.1 GCA_947627635.1 uncultured Bacilli bacterium | reverse complement strand
TTTTTTCTTAAATTTCTGGGGTTATATCAAAAAAAGGGCTTTAATTTTTATTTTTTACCCTTATTTTTTTCTAAATATTTAAAATTAGTACTTTTTTAATTTTTTTTCAATTTTTTATTCAAATAGAAAACAGCAAGATTTTCTTTATGTTACTTACCTTACTGTTTCATTTACTAAAAATAGACTTTACAAGTTATATCTTTTTACTTGTAATCAGATACTTGGCGGAACGACATATTGTTGCTTGAATTTCCATACCACCAACTAAAAGTGAAAACACCTGCGTTAGCATTATCGTTTTGATAACCACCACGCAAGAACCATGGAGCAGTAACACTCACCATATTAGTCCTATCACCGTTTGTCGTCTATTCAATATTAGTTTATCATATTTGCTTCATTTTAGTTATTTGGAGTGAGGACGATGCGAAAGGAACGATCATATACACTTCTTCCATTTGTACCTCCATAGAAAAATATACCATTATCATAACGTCCGATACCTCCACCTCGTAAATGCCAGGGATTATCTTTATCTAGTATTCCTGCAAGGTCATTATACCAACCTGCTACTTCATTCATAGCATGTCCTTTACAGGGACTTCCTCCACAGGCTGTTAATGGGTCATTACTTACATAAAAGTCATAATATTTATCTGCTTGCCAATCTCGTCCTTCAAATATAATCCCATCTGAGAGTAATCCTGTATATCCTGAATTTATTGTCTGCGTAGTTCCAGAATATCTTTGTCCCTCAGGAGCATAATTTGCCATTATATATTCAAAAGAACCACCATTTGTATCATATATTCCTGTGATATTCCCTGTTGTTGAAGCTCCGGCACCAGCATAGCCTTGTCCTTCTCCCTGCAAAGTTAAATCATTGTATTGATAAGTACAAGCATCATTGGGAAATGTATCTAGTGGCAGTCCTTTTGAACACCCTGTTATATAGCCATCATGAGTATAAACCTCTTTATTTTCTCCTGTGTATAATGGATTACCATACTTTCCATATTTACTTTGCATTAAATATACCATGAGTGCCCACTCTATATTTTTGGCAGCATGACTGTCATATGTACTTTGATTAAATCCATAAGCATTATCAAGAGATATAACTTTCATTGAAACTAATTCAATTGTTGAAACTCTAATATCAGTCCAACTTCGTGCATTTGGTTTAATTTGTGGAGTTGGAGAAACTACGTCACCATTTTGATTTATCGAACCCGTAGATCCGGTTATTACATTTTCAAATGTACTAGTCTCAAATTTACCTATCCATATTCCAGATAAGTTCTTCTCTCCAAAGGTGAACCCTGGTGGTGTATACCATCCTTCTACTGTGTCTCCTGTGTATTGTGCTGAACCATTGTCTGTGGTAGAAGCAGCAACAAATTTCACATCGATTTCTCCGGGTAATTCCTTCGTCGGTATTGTTTCTCTTCCTATCTCTTGTTTCCCATAGGGTTGCTTTATTGTATAACTGTATCTCGGTATCCATACCCACATTTGGAGTATATCATTCATATCTACTTTTATCCCTGGTTCTCCATTTTGATACTTACTTCTACTATCTTTCGTTACTGTTACTGCATTCGCCCAATTTTGTCTCTCATAATCATACCATCTTGAATTTATATCTGCCTTCATCCAGTTATATCCATTGTATACTACTGGTATCATGTTATCACTTAGAACTGGAGGGTTTGGTGTCCCATTCTCATAGTTGTTTATTACTTGACTTCCATTCACTCTTATCTTTCCATAGAACACCTTACCTTGTGCTTCGTTATCTGCATCATAGTTTAACCATATCTTTAGTTCATAGTTCTTCTTTTCATTATTTCCTTTGATTACTCCTCTATCTATCATTCTTCCTGCATCTAATGTTTCTATTGTCTTTTGTCCTTCTATACTGATTTCATATCTGATATCTTTCTCTCTTAGTTCTTCACATTTACTACATTCTTTCATTGCTTCACTATCTGTATCTAGATATACTTGATATTCTATATCTCTATTTCCTTTATTTTCTATACTAAACTTATATACTTTTCCTTTTATTCCTTCTTTATCTTCTATTGGTACTGCACCTTTTATTTCTATTCCTTCTGTTTCACTTTCATCTAATACTAATTCTAATTTATCTGCGATGATAGATACTTTTTTCTTTCCAAATAGAGTTATAGTAAATAGAGCATATGATACTCCTAACAACAGTACTACTATCAATAATCCTATTACCAAATACTTCTTTTTATTTTTATTTTCTTCCATAACGACACCATCCTGTTGTCATTATATCTTATTAAAAGTACCCCCCCCGATTTATGATTTTTTCGCATATATTTTTTCAAACAACGATTTTTTCATAAACAAAAAAGAAGAAGTCTATTCCTCTTTTATCTAACTTTTTTATCAATTAGTTCTACTGTTCTTTTAGGGTCTTCTATTAGTTTATCATAAAGAGCTTCATGTTTTCTTAGTTCCTCTAAGATTTTAATTTCTTCATCTGCTAGATAAAAATAACTATCATTATCCTCATTATTAACAACCTTATCATGACCTAAAAAATAATCAATACTCACTCCAAAAACTTTACCAAGTTCTAACAATGTATCAATTGTAGGCATTCTTGTTCCATTTTCATAACAACAAATACTTACCTTTGTCACATTGATTAAATCTCCTAGTTCCTGTTGTGTCATTCCTTTGCTTTTACGCAAATCCTTTACTCTTTTTCCTAATAGCATCTCAATCACCCAAAATTTATGTTTATACGTTATATTATAATGATTTCTAAGAATGCTTTGATAAAAGTTAGCTAATAAGTAACTATTGTTCTTCCTTTTTTGGAGCATCTTTGGTAGTAATAAACGTAATCTTCTCAGCAATTAAGTCTTGATAATAACGATTTCCTTCCTCAGTTTCTACCTTTCTTGACTGAAGTCTTCCACGAATTCCAACAACATCTCCCTTATGACAATATTCTTTTGTCCTATTCGCTTTTTCTTCCCACAAAATACAATCGATGAAGTCTGTATCATACTCACCATTCATATTCTTAAAGCTTCTAGGAACAGCCAAAGTCACTGTCGCAATTTCTTTCCCAGAATCCGTCTTCCTTACTTCAATATCCTTTGTAAGACGTCCAACCAAAACAACCTGATTTAACATAAAACACCTCCTTTCGCCTCGATACTTTAATCGAAAAACAACTTTTTAGCAAAAGGCAAATATTGCATTTTTGAGGTGCTTTTTCCCAAAAAAATTAAAAAATTCCAAGAAAAAATAAAAAATCTTCCCAAAAACATGGGAAAATTTTAAAAATTAGTAGTTTTATAAATTTTTTTTGAGAAGTTGATTTAATTCTACTGCATATTCCATAGGAAGTTCTTTTCTGAACTTTTCAATAAAGCCTAAAATAATCAATTCTGTTGCTTTTTCACGGCTTAAACCTCTACTCATCAAATAGAACAAATTACTTTCTTTAATTTTAGAAACGGTTGCTTCATGCTCCAAAGTGCTACTATTATTTCTGACAATATTCGTTGGAATAGTATCACTTTTAGAATTCTTATCTAAAATTAAAGTATCACATTTCACAAAAGCAAGACTATTTTTGGCTTTTTCTTTGATATCTACTTTTCCTCGGTAAGTTGCATTACCTCCATTTGAACTGATACTTTTAGAGATAATTTTACTTCTTGTATTTTTGCCAAGATGTATCATCCGTGCTCCAGTATCTTGTATCTGTCCTTTTTTAGCAACTCCTATTGTAATACAAACCCCTTCACTATTATCTCCTTTTAGAACACAACATGGATATTTCATCGTTACTTTAGAACCAATATTACCATCTATCCATTCCATGATACCATCATCATCCACAAGAGCTCTTTTTGTCACTAGATTATAAACATTAGGTGCCCAGTTTTGAATAGTACTATAACGACACTTACTTCCTTTTCCTACATAGATTTCAACAACTGCAGCATGAAGAGAATCATCGCTATAAGTAGGAGCAGTACAACCTTCAATATAATGAAGTTCACTATCATCATCTACAATGATTAAAGTCCTTTCAAATTGTCCCATTCCTCTACTGTTAATTCTAAAGTAGCTTTGTAAAGGTCGGTCTAATTTTGTATGAGGAGGAATATAGATAAAACTTCCCCCACTAAATACAGAGCTATTAAGCGCAGCATATTTATTTTCTTCAAAAGAAACAATTTTTCCAAAATACTTTAAAGCGATATCCTTATATTTTTTTAAGCCTTCCTCAATGGATGTGAAAATCACATGTTTCTTTTCCAACTCTTCTATCATTTTATGATAAATGACTTCACTTTCATACTGTACACCCATTCCATCTAAATGTTTTTCACTTTCTAAAACCCCTAAATCTTGAAGTTCACAACGAATAGGTTTCATTACACTTTGCCAATTAGAAACCATTTTTTCTTCTTGGCTTTTATAGTAAGTAATCTTTGAAAAATCAAGGGAAAAAGAAGGACCAAAGGACGGTTCTTTTTGTTTTTGGAAAGATTTGAAAGCGCGTTTTCTGTATGCAAGTACCCACTCATCTTCCATTTTTCGCTTAGAAATCTCTAAAATTGTCTTATCAGTTAATCCTTTAAGTTCCATAATTTCCTTTCTATAATTGCTTCAAAATATTTTGAACAGCTCTTGAAGGTAGTAAAGCACAAGTCTTACGATTTGGTTGTAAGTAAATATCTTGATAAGCAAGAAGTTCTTCTAACAACGCTTCATCATAAGGAGCTTCTTCTATCATGTTTTGATAATTTTCTAAAAGTTTTTGTACTTCACTGACACTTTTTCCAACGATTTTCTTTAAGAGGATAGAAGTTGCTGAAGTCGAAATTGCACAGGCTTCTCCATCAAAGGTTGCATCAACAATTTTACCATCTTCTACCTTTATAGAAATATCTAAATTATCAATACAACTTTCATTATTCGCATTTTCTACAATGTAACCATCTTTTTTTAAGCCCTTGTGAAAGGGGTGCTGGTAGTTTTCTAAAATCAACTCTCGTTTTAATTCTTGGTCCATAATTCCTCCTATAAAATCACATCATAAAGTCTATCACTTTGTTTTAGAGCCTCAATTAAACAGTCAATTTCTTCCTTTGTATTATAAAAGTAGAAACTAGCACGCACTGTATTTGCAATCGGCATCTCTTCTTTTAAAGCTTTAGCACAATGACTTCCTGCCCTTACACAAATATGAAAGTGGTTGAGATAAATTGCTGTATCTTGACTAAAAACATTTTTA
The DNA here is from genome assembly GCA_947627635.1 of uncultured Bacilli bacterium. Classification (GTDB taxonomy): domain Bacteria; phylum Bacillota_I; class Bacilli_A; order RF39; family UBA660; genus CANQVB01. The sequence goes on along the minus strand of CANQWT010000051.1, from coordinate 3,738 downwards.
ATATTAAAAATCACGCTTCCCCCTTTTATATCCTTATTATACACTTCAACTTGGGGAATTTCCTTTATTTTTTCTAAAAAATAAGCTTTTAATTCTTGTTCATATTGTTCAATTCTTTCCATCCCAATATTTTCCAAATAACAAATTGCTTTATCTAATCCAAACACTTCAGCAATAGGTGGTGTTCCTGCTTCTAACCGTGATGGAATTTGTTTGAGAGTGATTTCGCCATTTGAAGTAAAAGTATTGTTCATATCTCCACCATATTCAAATGGTTCTACCTGTTCCAAAAGTTCTCGTCTTCCATAAAGAACACCAAGACCAGTTGGTCCTAACATCTTATGAGATGAGAAAGCCAAGAAATCGATATGGTCTTTTATCACATCCGTCTTAGTATGAGGTACACTTTGAGCACCATCCACTAAAAATAGAATTTGGGCATCCTTACAGTAAGAACCTATTTGATTTAAAGGTCTATCGTCACCTATTACGTTAGAAACTCCTGCAATTGCCACTACTTTTGTTTTAGCACTAACACTCTTTACAAAGTTTTCATAAGAAAGAGAGTAATCGTCTTCTAAAGGAATAAAGGTTAGTTTTATACCAATTTCTTTTTCAAGTATCATTAAAGGAAGTAGAAGGGAGGCATGTTCAGCCTTCGTTGTTAATACTTCATCCCCTTTTTTTAACTTTTTCTTAAGAAAACCAAAAATAACGGTATTTAAACTTTCTGTTGTCCCTTTTGTAAAGACAATTTCTTCTTTTTCTTTGGCACCAATAAAGTTTCTTACTCTCTCTCTTACTCCATCATAAATTTGACTTGCCAAATAAGAACTATCATAATCGCCACGATGAATATTTGCAGCATAGTTTTCATAGTAATCATTCATTGCATCTAAAACAACTTTAGGTTTCAAACTTGTCGCCCCATTGTCAAAATAAATGATATCTTTTTTTAAAAATGGAAAATCTTCTCGATTCATTATATCCCTCCACTACAAATTACTATTTTTTCTTTTTACAATTATACCATCATCTTTTACACTTTTGCTTTTTTATAAAATCTATTTTTATGATTCAATAAAGGAAAGTTTCTCTTCTTCTGTTAGACCTTCTTTAATTAACAAGCCCTCTAGTAGTAATCGTTCTATTACATCTTCTCTTAATCCTCTTGTTTTCATATAAAACTTTAACTCATTATCAAATGGTCCAATATAAGATGCATGATTTGCTTCTACATCATATTCATCTACATATAAATTCGGTAGAATGAAGGAAATGCCATTTTTTCGATTATATATTCTGTTTTCTTGATTTGCTTTAACTCCTACCATTTTCTTTGGAATGACTACATCCACTTGAAAAGTCAGTTTATTTTCTTCTCTGTTATAGCCATGAAAATAAAGGTTACTTATCGTATTCTTATCTTGGTGAAGCACTTCTACTTGAACTTGATTATCATGAATATTTACCGTATTGTAATGATAACAAACACTAGCATCTTCTCCCTTTAACAAGATTTTAATTTTTCCACCACAGTCTTTTCCATAGTGATATATTACAAACTCTTGTCCTTTAGAAGCTTCTATTAAAATATCAAAATCTTCATCACTTTGGAATATGTAAGTAACTTTTTGAGCCTGTTCTTTTTTTACAACTTTTCCTTTTATCTTCTCCTTTACTTCCATTTTATTCATCTGCTTCACCTAAGGTCTTTTCAACAACCTGATATCCTTCCATTTCAATTTTGTGAGCAAGATGAAAGTCTCCTGTTTCCACAATTTTACCATCAACCATTTTATGAACAAATAAAGGATGAATGTATTCTAAAATACGACTATAATGAGTAATCATTAAAACAGCAGTCTTAGGATTTTCTTTTAAGTATTCGTTGATAATTTTACAAACTTCTTTTAAACTATCCACATCAAGTCCTGAATCTAGTTCATCTAAAATAATGAATTTAGGTTTTAAAAGAAGCATCTGTAAGATTTCACTTTTCTTTTTCTCTCCTCCTGATAGTCCTTGGTTCAAAGCTTGATGAATAACATTCTCATCTAAAGAAAGCTTTTTTACTCCAGTTCCTATTTCTTTAACAAAATGGTATAAATCTACTCTTTCCTTTGTCTTTTCATAAAGAGCTTCTCTTAAAAAATCACTTGTCGTAACTCCTTCTATTACAAGCGGGTCTTGCATACATAAAAATAAACCCATACGACCAATTTCATCTGTTTCTTTATCGGTTATATCAACACCCTCAAAAGTCATCTTTCCCTTTGTAATTTGATAAGCAGGATGATGAAATATTACTTTTGAAAGTGTACTTTTACCAGTTCCATTAGGTCCCATAATCGCATGGATTTCCCCTTCTTGAATAGAAAGAGAAAAATCTTTTAAAATCTCTTTTCCAATATCTGTAGTTATTACATTTAACTCTTTGATTTCCAACATGTTATCACCTTCCTTAGCGTATCACTTTTTCCCCTTTGAAACAACACTTTTAAATGTTCTTTATTGTATCACGAGAAAGTTTTTTTGTAAAATTTTTAAAAAGAAGAATAAATTTTTAGAGAAGTTCCCATTTTATCTTTGAATATTTGCTGTATTCACAAAAAAACCTTAGAACACGCTAAGGTTTTTTTACTGTTTTTTCTTTAAAAACAAAGATTTTACTAAAAATATAATTTAAAACTGTCACTAGAACTTGAGAAATAATCTTTCCTACAATATCAGGTCCTAAAAAGACAGATACAACTAAAAACATAGTAATCATGTCTACAAATAAAGTTAAAATTCTAGCTCCTACAAATGATGTAAATTCGTGAAAATATCTTTTACTTTTACTTTTAAAAACAAAAATACGATTTGTAAAATAAGCAAAGATAACGGCAATGACCCACGATATAACATTTGCAATTTGTAACTCTACTTCATTCTTAGGATTTAAGCAAGTTCTTGTAAGGACATAATATGAAATTAAAGCAACAACCATTGTTAAAAATCCTACAATTAAATAGTTCCAAATCTCAGGATTTTTATAATAAATTCCCCAACCCCAATTCCAAAAACGTACAAAAGGATTTTTATCATGTCCTTTTATAATGAGTTTTTTTTCTTTTTTCATAATACACTTCTCTTTTCTAATTGAGTTTATCAATGGATGCGACTAAATACTTTTGATTTTTAAAAAGCAAGGAAATTATTAAAGATAAATATTTTAAAATAATTGAAATCATCACAAATAGAATAAAGAAACAGAATGATAAAAATAACATTGTTGTTGTCCAACCAGCAACTGGATTTTTACTGAAATAAATCACAATTGTATATGTTCCTACTAAAAAGGTAATAACCAACATTAAAACTGTAACAAACAAAGAAATCTTATAGAATAAGTCGGTAAATAAGATAAGTGCATCAGAGGCATTCTTTTTTCTTTCTTCTTTAAACAATTTAGAAAACTTAGTATAACAGCACTTTTGAACTTCATAAGGAACATAGGTCATTTGTAAACCACATTTTACATAAAGGGCTTTTCTATAAGGAATTGTCTTATTCATAGAATGAATTCTATTGATGGCTCTTCTAGATAAAATTCTAAAAGTATCGGTCGTCAAATCAAATTCACTTTTAGAGTACTTATTGAATAAGTGATAGAATATTTTCGAAGAAAAACGTAATTTCTTTTTCGGTTTTGCGGATACAATATCAAAGCCCTCTAAAGATTTCTTATAAATA
>CANQWT010000050.1 GCA_947627635.1 uncultured Bacilli bacterium | reverse complement strand
AATTTGCTTACCTATTTAAATGGTGGAAATACACATATTTCAGATATCTTATCTTTCAACTAGCACAACGCGTTATAATAATTTACAGCTCTATTGATAGCAATTTCAGGGTTAAATGCTTCATCAACTCTTTCACTACCTAAATTAGCGAGCCAAATTTTAAATGGTTCTGCTTTAGGTGATGGAATACTTTCAATCAACCTAAATATGCCTTTTGTATCCAAGACATCTGTTAAATAACTTTTTCCATCTTTAAAAGATTTCAGTTTCAGTTGTACGATATTTTCGTACAACTGACTTCCTTCACTTTCTAATTTTCTTTTTAAATCAGTCCAGTATCGTTTTGGTATTTTACTCTCAGTTAAAGCACCAATAACATCAACGACACTAAAGTAATAATCTTCTTTATCACTATCCCAAACAGTTCTAATCGTTTCATCATTAAATATCTTATTGATTAAATGTAATTTTTCTTGGTTCATCATTTCACACATCCTTTATAGTTCATTTTCAAATAGAGTTATCACAAAATTTTATGATTACAATGAGGTAACAATATAACCTTGCAACTATTATTATACTGTTAACTTGAACCATATTTACATGAATTTGTATTATTTTTTCAATTTTTTATTATTTTGGATAAAGTGCACAAAAGTCTTGTTTATCGATAGATTTCTTACTTACACACTCCTTCTAAATTAAAACTTGGAATATAACATTCATCTTGCGACCCATTTTCCTGAATATATGCATTTTCTATTCCCAGTTCAATAGCTTCATCAACAATTTCATCATAAATCTTATCGTCGACTTTATTTTTTAAGATAGGATGGTTTTTCACACTTTCTATTGGAGTATATTGCTTCATGATACTGATATAGATTTGATGATGATATGTGTTCCACAAATATTTAAGGATAGCTTTACTTTCCTCTTCTAAAGAAGGAAGCACTAAATGTCTTACTAAAACACCCTTTATCATTTGTCCATCTTCATCAAACTGATTAGGTCCTGTTTGCCTAAACATTTCTTGAATTGCTTCTTTTACAGTTGTAACGTAATTAGAACATTTTGAAAACTCGAGTGCAGTCTCATCCTTGATATATTTAAAGTCAGGCATATAAATATCAATTAGTCCATCTAACTCTTTTAAACTTTCTTTTCTTTCATAACCACTGGTATTATAAATAAATGGAAGACGAAATCCTTTCTTTTTTGCTTTTCCTATCGCCTCTTTTATCCAAGGAATATAAGGAGTAGGAGAGACCAAGTTAATATTTTGAGCTCCTTTCTGTTGAAGTTCAAAGAAGATTTCCACTAAACGGTCAACGGTAATTTCCTGACCAAAACAGTTCTTAGAAATTTTTTCATTTTGACAGAAAAGGCATCTTAAGGTACAGCACGAAAAGAAAATTGCGCCACTTCCTTTTGTTCCTGAAATAGATGGCTCTTCGTCAAAATGTAGGGCGGCTCTTGCAATTTTCACTCCATATGGAGCTTTACAAAACCCTAACTTTTCTTGACGGTCCACTTTACATTCTCTTGGACAAAGCATACATTTAAAATTTGACATGATAAATCACCTCATATTTACATTTAGAATACCATAGTTTATAATAAAAACAAAGAAAGAGGTTAAAAAATGAAATATTATTGTATTGGAATTAAAGGAACTGGAATGAGTACACTTGCTCAAATGTTAAAAGATTTAGGTCATGAAGTTTATGGATATGATGACCAGAAAGAAGAAAAATTTACACAAAAAGGATTAGAGGAGAGAAATATTCCAATTTATTATGACAACTCTTTTCCTTTAGATGAGACAGTAATTGCCACAGCTTCTAAAGCTTTTCAAGAGACACATCCTGAACTAAAAAGAGTAAGAGAAAGTCAGGCGAAATTTGAAAGCTATAATGAGATTTTAGGAAATATTACAAAACAATTTCGAACAATTGCTGTTTGTGGAACACATGGAAAAACAACAACAACTTCGCTTTTAAAACATTTTTTCACAAATACCATTGGTACAAGTTACTTTATTGGTGATGGTAGTGGAAGAATTTTTAAAGACTGTAATCATTTAGTCTTAGAAGCAGATGAATTTAATCGTCATTTCTTAGCATATGAAAGTAAGATTTCTATTGTGACTTGTATTGAACTGGAACATACAGAAATTTATGACAGTTTAGAAGATATGATTAGTACGTTTTCTAAATTTTTAAATCAAAATACAAAAGAGTTGGTTATTGCATGTGGTGATGATGAAAATATTCGTAAAATAAAGTTTGAAACACCAGTTTTATTTTATGGAGAAAATGAAAACAATGACTATAGGATTAAAAATATGAACTTAAATGAGGAAGGGTCTTCTTTCGATTTGTATTATCAAAATGATTTCATTGATACTTTCTTTGTTCCTCTTTATGGAAAGCATATGGTCTATAATACTGCTGCAGCTATTATCGCATCCTTAAAAGAAGGAATAACAAAAGAAGAAATAAAAGCATCTCTTCCAAGTTTTAAAAATGCCAAAAGAAGATTTCAAGAAACAATTGTCAATGGTCATATAATTATTGATGATTATGCTCATCATCCAACAGAAATTAAAGTGACTTTAGAAGCTATTCGACAAAAGTATAAAGATAAAAAATTGGTAGTAGTATTCCGCCCAAATACTTATTCAAGAACAGAGGCTTTTCATAAAGAATTCGCAGAAGCTCTTTCCATTGCTGATAAAGCTTATGTAACTCCAATTCTGTGTGACCGTGAGAACCAAAGTGATTATGGAAATGTTACCAGTGAAGATATCTTAAAAGATTTACCAAATGGTGAGCTAATCGATGAGGAAAGTATCGACAAGTTAGAAATAGATACCAATACCGTTGTTGCCTTTATGGGATGCGCAACAGTTGCTCATTTAATTGATGAATATTCTAAACGCATTCAAAAGTGAACCTAAAAAAGAAGATTTCGTGGTGGTTCACCTTAAGCAATACTATATCTAATTTATGTCATAACAGAGTAGAAGAATTTTAAAGTTGTAGTAAAAATTCTTCTTTTTCTTTTTAGTTTTAAGTTTGTTTTATGGTACAATAAAGTTGGTGAGGAAGATGAAAGATTTCAAAGAAAAATTAAGTCGTGTTCCAGAGCTTCCAGGTAGTTACCAAATGAAAAACAAAGATGGCATTATTATTTATGTTGGAAAAGCTAAAAATTTAAAACGTCGTCTTAAAAGTTATTTCACAAGAACTGTTACTGGAAAGACAAAAATGCTCGTTGAAGATATTGATGACTTTGAGTACATTGTAACAAATACAGAACTAGAATCTTTAATTTTAGAAATTACCCTCATTAAAAAATATAATCCTAAATATAATATCTTATTAAAAGATGATAAGAGTTATCCTTATATTGAATTGACTGATGAAAAATATCCAAGACTAAAAGTTGTCAGAAATATCAACCGAAAAAAAAGAAAAGGTCACTTATTTGGACCATATCCTAATGTTACCGCAGCAAGGAAAACCGTCAATATGTTAAATCGTATTTATCCTTTAAGAAAATGTGAACATTTGAAAAAAGAAGTCTGTCTTTATTATCACATTCATGAGTGCTTAGGTTATTGCGAGAAAAAAGTACCAATAGAAAAAATAGAAGAGATGAAAAATGAAATCTTATCGTTCTTTCGGGGAGATAGTGAAAAACTTCTTGCTAAAATCAAAGAAGATATGCTCCTTGCTAGTGAGGCTTTAAATTATGAAAAAGCTAAAGAACTCAAAGAAATGATGGAAGATATTGAAATTACTTTGAAAAAACAAAAAATTGATTTAAATCGTAATGCGAACTTTGACCTTTTAACATACAAACAAAAAGAAAACTATTTAGCTGTAGTCATTTTCTTTGTTCGTGATGGGCTTTTATTTGGAAGGCATCAAGAAATTATTAAAACTCTTGATAATACTGCCGATGATTTAGTGGAATTCTTAATTCATTTTTATGAGAAAAATAGTTTGTTACCAAAAGAAATTTTAGTTCCTGAAATTATGGACTGTAAACTATTGGAAGACTATTTTAAAGTTCCTGTTAGAACTCCACAAAAAGGTGTACTGAAAAAATTACTGGATATGGCAGAAGAAAATGCTACAATGCTTTTAAAAGAAGAGATGGAAAAAATAGAAAAAGATGATGAGCGAAGAGAAAGTGCTTTATCTTATCTTGCGAAACTTCTTCATTTAAATAGTGTTTCTCGAATTGAAAGTTTTGATAACTCTCATTTATTTGGAACATTCTATGTCGGAGCGATGGTTACTTTTCAAGATTTTAAACCGTTAAAAGATTTTTATCGGAAATTTAAAATTGATACTTCTTGTAAAGATGATTTGAGTGCTATGAGAGAGGTTCTTTATAGACGATATTTCAAAGTGATGATGGAGGAAAGTAGGGCACCTGACTTAATTGTATTAGATGGTGGAGAAAATCAAATGCGTGTTTGTGAAGAAGTTTTAAAAGAGCTTCATTTACAAATTCCTTTTGTGGGTCTCAAAAAAGATAGTAAGCATAGAACCCATGCTCTAATCAACCAAAATTATGAAGAAATACCACTTGATTTTAAAAGCGATTTATTCTTGTATCTTGCAAGTATTCAAGAAGAAGTTCATCGGTTTGCGATTAGTTATCATCGGGAGTTGAAAAACAAAGGTAGTCTTGCATCCTTATTGGACTTAGCTCCAGGAATTGGACCTGTTCGAAGAAAAGAACTTCTTAAGAAGTTTGGCTCTCTTAAAAGAATAAAAGAAGCAAGTCTAGGCGAACTACAAGATGTATTAGGAGAAGAAGTTGCTAATAAATTTAAAAAATATTTAGAAGAATTAGAATAAAAGGAGAAGGATGATTATGAAAAATAAAGGTTTTACAATGGTTGAGTTACTCGCAGTAATTGTAATTCTTGGAATATTAGTAGCTCTAGCAGTTCCAAGTTTACAAGGTGTTTTAAAAAAGACAAAGGACAATGCTTATAAAAATTTTGAAGACAATATGGAAGATGCTGCGAATAACTATTTACTCAGTCATTTTGAAAAAATTCCAGGAGTTGGAAGTGAGGTTACTGTTTCTGCAGAAACTTTAGTTGAAGAAGGGTTCTTAGAAACAATGGAAGACCCTGAAAGGCAAGGAACTTTATGTGATAAAAATAGTTATGTGATTATTAGTCAAAACAAAGTAGTAGTGACAGAACAAGATAGTTCCACTCATGATGGATACAATAAGGATATTGTTTATCAGTCTTGTCTTGTTTGTTCAAAATATAAGAGTAAAGCCTGTCGATAAATGATGAAGGAAAGGTGATAAAATGCCACAAATTAAAGTAATGGATACACTTCTTGCCAATAAAATTGCTGCAGGAGAAGTTGTAGAAAGGTCCATGAATGTTGTTAAAGAATTAGTGGAAAACAGCATTGATGCAGGAAGTAGTCGAATTGAAATTAAACTACTGGATGCTGGTGTTAAAAAAATAGAAGTTAGAGATGATGGTAAGGGAATGGATAAGTCTGATGCCCATCTTGCTTTTTTACGGCATGCAACTTCGAAACTTAAAAATGTGGATGATTTATTTAATATTATGACCCTTGGGTTTCGAGGAGAGGCACTACCATCTATTGCTTCTGTTTCTAAAGTTACCCTACAAACAAGTGATGGTAAAGAAGGAACTTTCTTAAAATTAGTAGATGGTGAAATTGTAGAAGAGACGTCATCTAGTTTAGTCAAAGGAACAACGATTACAGTTGAAAACTTGTTCTATAATACACCGGTTCGCTTAAAATATATGAAAAACTTATATACTGAACTTGCATTGATTACTGATTATGTTGATAAAATGGCTCTTTCTTATCCAGCTATTCAATTTGTGTTAGAGAATAATGATAAAACACTTTTGAATACTGCTGGGGATGGTAATCTTTTAAAAGTCATTTATGAAATTTATGGAGTAGAAGCTGCTAAGAAAATGTTACCACTTGATGGAGAAAATAGTGATTATAAGATTACTGGGTATATGAGTTATCCTGAAATTGTTAAATCCAGCAAAAATGCAATTACAACTCTTGTCAATGGAAGAGTAATTAAAAACAACGCTTTAAATCGAGTAATTTTAGATGCTTATCATACCTATATTCCTAAAGATAAGTATCCTATTATTGTCATGAATATTGAAGTCGACCCTATCTTAATTGATATCAATATTCATCCAACCAAAATGGATATTAAGTTTTCTAAATTTGATACTCTAACAGAACTTCTTTCTAGACTCATTCAAGAAAATTTAAAAAAGACTTTGTTAATTCCTCATGCTTCTGTTAGAAACTATGAAAATATTGAAGAAGTGTTAAACAAAATTGTAGAACAACCAAAATCTATTTTTGAAGAAGAGGAAGAAGCAGTACCAAAAACAAACAAAGAGGAAATCAAGTTTGATTTTGAAGTGCAAGAACCAAGTCAAGAAGAACCTTATCAAAATGCTCTTATAGATGAAGAAAAAGAAGAACAAAGTCATGCTCCTATTAAAAAGATGTATCCTGTTGGCATTGTTCATACAACTTATATTGTTGCACAAAACGAAGATGGAATGTATATCATCGACCAGCATGCTGCCGCAGAACGTATCAATTATGAGAAATACTTACGAGAACTTTCGAAAGAAAATACAAAAACCACTCCACTATTAGTGCCACTTTCTTTTGAATTTTCTAACGAAGAGTTCTTGCTTTTAAAAGAAAAACTTGATATTCTAAGAGCAATTGGCATTGACTGTGAAGAGTTTGGACATAACACCTTGGTTGTAAGAAGTCATCCAACTTGGTTTTATGAAGGAAAAGAAAAAGAATCTATTGAAAAAATAGTGAGTTTACTTCTTAATAAAAATGAGTTTGACAAGGCAAAATTTGTTGAGAAAACAGCGATTACTCTTGCTTGTAGAATGTCAATTAAAGCAAATGATTATATTTCTTTAGAGGATATGAAATATTTACTGGATACTTTAACTGCTTGTAAAAACCCTTTCACTTGTCCTCATGGAAGACCAACCATTATTGCTTATAGTAATTATGATTTAGAAAAAATGTTTAAACGTAGTCAAGAATAGTTTAAACTTCAGGGGGATTTATGGAAAATTATGTTGCATTAAGATACCAAGGTGAAATGGGACGAACACTTGGAAATTTTTATCGGGATGAAAGTCAAAAAGATTATGCTCATTTTCGAAATAATTTATGTCTTTCTAATGAATTTTTTAAGGAATTGACATGCGATTATTTAGAAAAGTCACCTTATATTTATGAAGTGGCATCAAGCAAGGATACTACGGTATCTCAAATGGTTTCAAGTGTCAAAGGAATTATTGAAGTTGAACCATTTTGTAATTTGCAAAAGGACTTACCAGATACAACGCTTTCAAAAAGTGAAGAATTAAAGACAGGTTGTCTTGTTGCGCAAGGAGTGTATCCAAATTTGACGATTTATTTAAGTGAGTTTTTAGAAAAAGGAACTTTTGCTATAGGTGTTGTTGGAAAGAAACATACAGAAAGTTTTAAAACACAGGTGAAGTTTTTTAAACAAATTCATCATCAATTGTTATTCACAGGAATTGCTCTAAATCCACCAATTCGTAAATCTAATACGCACTTTGGTTCTTATATTTTAACAAAGAAGGTGTAAAAATGATAATCGTTGTTGTTGGACCAACGGGGACAGGGAAGACAAAACTTTCTGTTGCTTTAGCCAAAAAATACAATGCTGAAATTATAAATGCAGATTCTATGCAAATCTATAAGGAACTTGATATTGGAACAGCTAAAGTAACGAAAGGTGAGAAAGAAAATATTTCTCATCACTTATTTGATATTTGCAAGGTCAATGATTTTTATACAGTGTTTGAGTACCAAAAAGATGCCAGGAAAAAGATAGATGAACTTGAAAAAAAAGGAAAGAACGTTGTTTTTGTTGGTGGAACTGGACTTTATGTGAAAGCAGCACTATTTAACTATCAGTTTCAAGAAGGAACTACTTATAATCAGTATGATGATTTAACCAATGAAGAGCTTGTAGAAGAGATTAAAAAATATAAGGTAGTAAACCTTCCTCATCTTCATAACCGAAAGCGATTAGTACGTCTTTTAAATAAACTTTCAAATGAAGAAGAAGAGACAAATCAAGGGAATGAACTTCTTTATTCTAATGTTGTTTTTCTGTATTTGAAAGCGGATAGAGAAGAGCTTTATAAGAGATTAGATGAGCGTGTTGAGCAAATGTTTTCTGATGGCCTTTTACAAGAAGTTCTGAAAGTTCAACAAGATTTTGCAACTTCAAAAGCTTTAAAAACAGGAATTGGTTATAAAGAATTTATTCCTTATTTTGAAGGAAATTGTTCTTTAGAAGAAGTAAAGGAACAAATTAAAAAGAATACAAGGCACTATGCAAAGCGCCAAGAGACTTTCTTTAAGCATCAACTACCATGTAGGGAAGTAAAAGTTGATTTTAATGATTTTTCTAAAACAATTTTGGAAGCAGAAAAAATAGTAGATGAAAAGATGTAAAGTGGTACAATAAAAGAGAATAGACGAAGAACGGTGATGCCCCTTGGATGGTAAACGCGACGAACCCATGGCTACTTCGTGGTGGTAACCAAAACGATAATGCAAACGCAGGAGTTTTCGCATTCACTAATTGGTATGGCAATGTAAATGGAAATGATTCGTTCCGCCAGACGCTGATTACAAGTAAAAATGAAATAATTTGTAAAGTCTATTTGTAAGAAAAAAGAAGTAAGATGAGTAGTTCTACAAAAATCTTGCTTTTTTGTTTGAAAAAATCAAAGCATTTGCATATAATAAATATAGGAGCACCCAAAACAAAGCTGGGCGTTACCATTGCTGATAAGCCTAACTTTTACAAGCTAGGCGTTTTCTTTTATATAATTTTACTTTTGTAAGATTATCTGTAAAAGGATAATTAGTAGTAAAATGAAGATTAAAAAATCTTTTTTATACATAACTATCAACCCCTTTCTCTAATTTAGATGAGGGGTAACGCCCAACTTATGAGTGCTCCTACTATAATTTTATACAGTTCTTAAAAGGTTTTTACATGTTTTGTAGAAATTTACGGGTTTTTTTGAAAAAATATATGCGAAAAAATCATAAATCGGGGGGGTACTTTTAATAAGATATAATGACACTAGGATGGTGT
>CANQWT010000049.1 GCA_947627635.1 uncultured Bacilli bacterium | reverse complement strand
TTATTTAATAATATTAGTCCATCTACCATCATAGCTTTTTCATCTTTATTGGATACTAATAATTCATTTCCTAATAATCTTAAGTTATCTACTTGAATAGGTAAGAGATACTCTAACATTTTCTTTGTCATGTTAGGGTATTCTGGGTTTTGAAAGATAGCTTTATATATTCTATCATATTTTGCAGTTAAGAATTCTTTTTGATTTTCTTCTACCATAGTATTTCTCCTTTCTGGGTGGATAGTCTACAATGGTAACTCAATAAAAGCAAACAGCAAATTTTTAATCTAAATGTCTATTTTTTCTTAAATTTTTGAGGTTCTATCAAAAAAAGGGCTTTAATTTTTAATTTTTGCCCTTCTATTTTTCTAAATTTTAAAAATTAGTACTTTTTTAATTTTTTTCAACTTTTTATTCAAATAGAAAACAGTAAGACTTTCTTTATATTACTTACCTTACTGTTTCGTTTACTAAAAATAGACTTTACAGATTATTTATTTTCATCTGTAATCTTACTATGGCGGAACGAAACATGATCATAGACTGATCCATGTGCGTTACTGAATGCGAAAACTCCTGCGTTTCCAGAATTGTCCTGGTTACCACCTCGAACAAACCATGGTTCCGTCGCATTCACCATCCAAGTGTTATCACCGTTTGTCGTCTATTCCCTTCTAGTTTAACACAAAGTCCTCTTTTCATAAAAAGAAAAAGACTTACCTTACATAAATCTTATTTCTACATTTTATTCAGTTTATTTTATTTCAGTAATTTCAATTTCATAGTTTCCATTTGGACTTTCAACAACAACAATGTCACCAACTTTATGATTTAAAAGTGCTTGAGCAATTGGACTTTCATTTGAAATTCTACTTTCAAATGGGTCTGCTTCTTGACTTCCTACAATTTTATATTCATCAGTATCATCGTCATCAACATATTTAATAGAAACCGTACTACCAAGACTTACAACATCTTTTGATGTTTCCTTAATAATTTCTACATTTTCAAGCATTTTCTCAATTGTCTTAATACGTCCTTCAATTTGAGCTTGTTCGTTTTTCGCAGCATCATAATCGGCATTTTCAGATAAGTCACCTAGACTTCTTGCTTCTTTTATAGACTGAATATTTTTTGGACGTTTTTCATTGATTAAAATGTCTAATTCTTCTTTTAAGTCTTTTAAACCTTCTTCTGTTAAATAAACTTTTTTATTACTCATGTAAATCACCTCAATTATCCATTTTATTTGATGAGCTTACTGAAGTAATCTCCCATCAAACTGTCTCAAATTATATCACAAATTTAAATTTATTTCAAGCTTTCGAGCTGTTTTATGAAAAAAGCATCTGTCATTCCTGCGATATAATCAATGACTTGACGTTCAACCGGTGTATTGGAAAGGTAATCTTTACTTGCGGTGTCAAGATAAGTCTTATAAATGATACTCTTTTTATTCTTTGTTTTTAAATCATTCAAATACTTGTCATATAATTTTTGCATTCCTACTTCATATACATGATATGTTTCCTTATCCATAGAGTGACTATAAATTTTTTCCATATTAAAATCCTTCAGTAACAACAAAGCTTGATAGACCTTATCACTCATTTTAATATAAGGCTTTCCCATACTTTCCTTAATAATATCCAAGATTAACGTATTTACAATTTCTTTGTTGGTACAGCCCAAAACATCTTTGATTTCTTGCGGAATATCACTTCGTTTCAGTCTTCCAATTAAAATTGCATCTTCAATATCTCTACCAATATAACCAATGATATCAGAAAGTCTTACAACACAACCTTCTAATGTCATAGGACGACTTTTTTTAATTGCATTTACATCCACTAAAGCAGCTTCATATTCTTTCAAAAATTCTTCTTTCGTCTTTGCTAAAGGTCGATAAATTGGCTCTAAGATTTCTCCATTATGCATTAAAATACCATCTAAAGTTTCAATACAAAGATTAAGCCCTTCTCCGTTTTTAGCAATGGCCATATAATACCTTACACTTTCCACATTGTGTGCAAAAGTACAGCCTAAATGTTCCTTACAGATTTTATCAAGCATTGCTTCTCCACTATGTCCTAAAGGAGTATGACCAATATCATGACCTAAGGCAATTGCTTCAATTAAATCTTCGTTCAAAGCAAGACTTCTACCAATGGTTCTAGCAATTTTAGAAACCAATTGGACATGGGTCATTCGCTTACTAACATGGTCATTTTCAGAATGAGTAAACACTTGAGTTTTATCTAAATAACGAGTATAAGATAAGTCATGAATAATTCTATCAATATCATGAAAGAAAGGTGTTCTTATATCTTCCTCTTCGAAAGATAATCGAATTGCCTCACTACTTTTTCTAGCATAAGGACTTAAACTTTCTTCTTTCTTTAAAAAGTTTGCCTTTGCTTCCTCTATATAATTCATATCTATCACTCCTTCTTTTTGATAAAGGTATGCCCTTTTTCCGGTCTTCCTTTTTGAACATAAGCTCTAATTTCTTCTTGAGTTGCAAGATTTTGGAAAGTGAAATCTTCGTCTAACACAAAAAACGAACTCCCATCTTTTTCTATGCTACTTCGCCTCAGTTTTGGAAAGTACTTTCCTGTTAGTAGCTCCTGTGTTCCCAAAATAGTTTCATAAACAATTACTTCATCGACTTTGGCATTGTCTTTTAAAATACAATTTTTCTTGTACCGATAAAGAGGTACTTTATAATACTTCATTTCAAACATTATGATTACCTTCAAACTTTCCTAATCATCGAATATTCTTGAACTTTTTTAGGAAAAGGAAGTTCTAACACTTCGTCAGGGTGTCTTGCTACTTCAATGATGTTTCCTTTTTCATCATAGATTTCCTTGATTTCAAAAGAATAACTTTCTCCAGATGGGGTAAATAACTCAACCAAATCTCCCTTTTTAAAATAGTTTCGCTCTTTAATAATTACTCGCTTATTTTCTTCATTATACCCGATAACTTGTCCTAAATATTCTTGATTAGATAATTCTTGTCTTCCAGTATAATATTGGTCCGTCTCATCTGCTTCATGAAACAAATATTGAGTAGTACTTTCTCGATTAGAAACACTCGCTAGGATTTTAGCTTGCTTCTGTTCTAACTCTTCATTCAATGTTCCATCATAGTAAGCATCAATTAGTTTTCTATAAGCTCCTATTACAGTAGCAAGATAATATAAAGACCTCATTCTTCCTTCAACTTTAAAACTCTTTACACCGATTTGAATGAGTTCTTTAATAGAAGAGGATAAGCTTAAGTCTTTGGTTGCAAGAGTGAACTTTTCCGTCTCATTGGCATCAAAAGCAAAACGACATACTTGACTACAACCTCCCCTATTCGGGTCACGATTTGTCACATAACTTGATAAAGCACAACGACCACTATAACAAGTACATATTGCCCCATGAATAAAGATTTCTACGTCTATCTTTGCTTTTTCAATAATTTCTTGGATTTCCTTTAAGGAAAGTTCTCTTGCCAACACAATTCTTTTTGCTCCCAAATCCTTATAAAATAGTGCTGCTTCACAATTTGTAATGGAATCTTGAGTACTTACATGAACCTCAATTTGAGGATAGTTTTTAACAAGGTAGGAAATCAAATAAAAATCACTTACAATAACTGCATCAATTCCACAGGCAACAACATTTTTTATATAGTCTTCCATTCCTTTTCTATCCTCATTATGAAAGACAATGTTCATCGTCAAATAAACCTTTTTGCCAAGATGATGAGCAAACTCGCATCCTTCTTTTAGCTCTTTTAAGGTAAAGTTTGTTGCATTTGCTCTTAGTCCTAACTTTTCACCACCAACATAAACAGCATCCGCTCCGTAAAGTAAATTCACTTTTAAACGTTCTAAATCTCCTGCTGGTGCAAGCAACTCGACTTTCATTTTATCCCTCCTTTCTTTTATTATAGTAAAAAGAATTATTTTTTCACTCTAAATATTGTTTTTCTTTGGAAAAATCCTGTATTTCTGCCTAATAAGTCTCCTAGTTTTTCCTGTCGAACCTTCTTATCCTTTTCATTTTTATAGATATCGACGACTTCTAACAAAGTATTTTTTTCTAAGTCATCTTGTTTGATAATTCCATAAGAAATACCAAGTTCATTCAAAGTATCATAGTAAGATATAAGGTTTAGTCTCTTTCCATATAAAAAGCTTGTACTCTTTGAAGTTTCCTTCACATAAAATGGTATTTTCGTCGTATCTTCTTCGATTTTCAACTCTTTCTGTTCTTCTTTTTTTAAGTTTCGATAAAAGTTTGTAAGAAGCTTTCTTCTTGATACTCCCGCAGGAGGATATCCTAATAATAGTTGAAAAAGTTCTAACTTTCCATGGCTCATTTCTTGGATTTCCTCTAATGTAATCTCATTCGCAAGCACTCCTCCAGTAATTCCTTTATCTTTCAAAAATAAGGCACATTCCAAATTCGTCAACATATGTGTTTCATGGAAAATCAAAGGAATTTCAAGGTTGTTTTTTTGAACGAGCCTGTAAATTGCCCAGTCATAGAAAAGAATACCATCTAATTTTTCTTGGTCTAATCGTTTTAAAATCTCTTCTACTTCCGTCAAATCCTGATTAAAAATCATTTCATTGAGGATGACAAACAACTGAGTATCTGGGTATTTCTTACGAAGAGATAGAATATCATCAAGACTATAACTTCCATTATAATCACAAGAATAATGAAAAAGTGGAAGCAAAAAACCATCGATGCCATGCTGGATATAATCATCTAGATTTTTATCGTTTGTATTTACAAGTAATTTCATTCATCCTCACTCCCTATCATTTTGTCTACTTTTAGTATTCCATTTTCATTTTTGTAAATCGCAAGTTCTTCCATGGATGGCGTTAAAAACAACACAGCCTGATATTTTTTAGGATTTTCAAGGGAACAACCATTTTTGATTTTGAAAGCGGTATTGCTATCTACTATTTCAACAGGAATATCCAAAACTTCTTGAAGCTTTGGTCCTTGGTAATCTTTGGTAATATCATCTAATAAAAAAGCATCTTCAATTGAAAAAACACCTTGTTTTGTTCGTTTTAATTCACTCATCGTAAATAAATGCCCACAAGAGATGCCTAAATCTCTAATAAGACTTCTAATATAAGTCCCTTTCGATACAACGGCACGAAATGTAAAACTTTTGTCATTGACTTTCAAAAGTTCTAACTCGTAAAGGTGTACTTCTTTTTTAGGAAGAGTTACTGCTTCCTGATTTCTTGCATATTGATAAAGTTTCTTTCCACCGACTTTAATGGCTGAATAAAGAGGAACTTCCTGCATGTATGTTCTTGGAAATGTACGAAAAACTTGTTCTAGCTCCTCTTTTGTTGGAGAAGTTTTTTCTTGTTCCAATATGGTTCCTGTTCTATCTAAGGTATCTGTTAAATAACCCATAGCAACTTCAGCGATATACTCCTTTTTAGTCGCCATAAAATATTCATTCAATTTCGTATAACGTCCTGTAAGAAGAACTAAAACACCAGTCGCCAAAGGGTCTAGTGTTCCAGTATGCCCTACTTTTTTAGTACCTAATTTTTTTGATACTATATTCACAACATCTCTTGATGTCATATCTTTTTCTTTATTTACAATAATAATTCGGTTCATTCTATCCCTCTTTAGCAAGAAAGCAAAAGTCCTATTCTATTCATGTTCCTCAAGTTCTTTTGTTGCTTCATACTTTGGTGTTTGACTTTGGATTTGGTCTAATACTTCTTCAATTCTTTCTCCATATTCAATGGACGTATCATAAACAAACTTTAATTCTGGAGTATGACGAATTTCAACTCGTTCACTCACCTTTCCTCGAATAAAAGAAGCAGCTTTATTCAAAGCATTTAAAGTTGTATCAATTTTATTTTTATCAAGAACAGTAAAATAGACTTTAGCATAACTTAAGTCATTCGTAATATCGACATCTGTAATCGTTACAAACTTGATATCATCATCTTTTACTTCTTCCATGATTATTTCACTAAGAACTCTTACAAATTCTTTATTATATCTTTCTAATTTTATGGAATTCATCGTCTCCACCTCGCCTAAATTGTATCATAGAAACGGAAAAATGAAAAGAAAAATAGACTTGTAATGATTTGAAAAAACCTATATAATAAATAAGCAAAAAGAGGTGCATTATGAAAAGAGACATAGAACAAATCAAAACCATCAAGAAAGATAGAGAAAAACAACAAGGCTTATTGAATGACTTAGCGAACAAGCAAAACAAAGTTATACTATCCTATTCTTTTCTACCAGACTTAAAGAAACAAGTCGTATCTTGTTTTTTAGAGGCTTTAGAGACTTATGATGAGGAAACTCCTTCAGCTTTTCCTATTTATTTTAGTCAAAAATTAAATAGGACTTTGAAACAGAAGACCAATGATTTTATTGAAGAGAAACAAACTTCTCTATCGCCTACTACATTGCGTTATATTGCTCTTTATCTCTATCCTCTTTCTAGTAATACCTATGTTAATAGAATGCAAATTGTTGAACTGTTAGGTGCGAATGCAACAGTATTTGCTAATGATGAACTTTTAAGGCTTTTAGAACATGATACTGAAAGTATTCTGCATGTTTTTCCAAAATATAAGGAGCTTATAAAAAGGAAGAAAGACGTCCAAAGAGGAATTGTTTCTCAATCAAAAGAAAAACAGGCTTTAACGACTGAAGAAATTGAACTTTTAAAACTTTATTTAGGGGTTCAAGATGATATTTGTAAGGACGTAGAAGAAATTGCTAAGTTAAAGAAAACGCTAAATACAACTGTTCAGACTACATTAAAGAATGCCTTTAAAAAATTAGAAAGTTATAGTGAAACAAAGAAACAGTTTCTACTAGACTATCCTGAAAGCGCAGACGTCTATAATATTCGTATGAAAAAAATTTATAGACCAAGAAAAACGGTAAAAAAGGACGAAATACAAGAACAGAATGTATTTAAGACTACGTTAGTAAAAGAGGAAACACCTAAAAAGGAGCAAAAACAAGAACGTCCAAAAACAGAACAAAAGATAGTCCTACCAAAAGCAGAAGGACCAAGTTTTCTTGAAGTAGTGCCTTTTAAAGAGGGCTTGAAAGAACAAATTCAAGAAAAGAAAACAGAGGAAAAGAAAAAAAATCCAGTAAAGAAACAAGAAACACTTCCTATTAAAAAAGAACCAATACAAAAGAAAAAACAAAGACAAAGAAAGATAAAAACACAAGAAGAACTCAGATTAGAAGAAGAAAAACAAGCTGAAAAAGCAAGAAAAGCTAATGAAAGAAAAGAGAAAAAAGAGCAACTGTTTCTTACAATTTTAGAAGCTTTATTGAAGCAAGATGAACATGGTTATCAAAGGACTTGGGGACAAGTTGCAAGAGAACTTCTTCCCCTTCCAAGAAATATCTATAATTATATTAAGCCAATTCATGCCTTTGTATCACAAGAACAAAATCAAGAAAGAATAAAGAAGAGAATTCCAAACTTTGATGCCTTATGGAAACTCTATCACGACTGTCAAATGGAAGATACTCTATCGAAACATCAAATCAAAATATTAGAATTAAAAAACAACTTAGATGAAAACCATCAACCAAATATAAGAACAAATGAAGAAGTTGCCAAGCTTCTTTCAGAAAATGGGCTTTCTTTTGATGCTTTCTATGTAGAAGCAAATCTATATAAGATTTCCAAGTATCTTTATGAACACCAAGATATTTTACAAAAGGTTCAACAACAATATCCTTATTATAAGATTTATTTTGGAAAACCAAGGGAAAGAACGAATAAACAAGATCCTACTGTACAAGAGTTAGAAGTTTTAAAAACTATGCTTGAACAAGACGAACATGGGTTTTTAAGAACTCAAGATGCTTGTGCCAAAAAACTTGGAATTTCACATACAACCTTACGGTATCATGCTAAAAAGATAGCTCAACTAATACAAAATGAAGAATACCATCAAGAAGTATGTAAGGAAATAGAAAACTTTGATACTTTATGGGAGTTTTATCAAGATTGTAATGTAAAAAAACAATTATCTAAAATTCAAGAAAAAATTATAGAGGAATTTATCTATACACAAGAAAATGGTAAAATCAAATATCGAACGAATGAAGAAATCGCAGAAAGAATTTCTACAGATATACTACATTTTGACGAGAAATTTGTAAAAGCTCAGAAAAATAAGATTTATGCATCTAAAAGTAAATATGGAACAAATTCACCTTCTTATTTTTCTAGAGAAGATATAAACTTATTAAGAAAGAGGTATCAACGAGAAAAAAATGAGCAATTTGTAGATTTAACACCTGAGGAAGTTTTACTTTTAGGAAAACTACAATCTAAAGAAGCTCAAAAAAAACTAAATTTAAAGTATCCTCAATTATCTGAAGACTACTATATTTATTGGAACCATCAAGAAATGTTGGAAAGAGAAAAAGAAGAGAAAAACAATGATATAGAACATTTAGAAGTCAATGTTCCTTATTTCAAATCTTTGCTTGATATCTGTAATGAAAATCATAAAGAAGCTATTTTATATCGTATGGGTTATATTGATAATACTATTCATACAACAGACGAAACAGTAAAACAATGTAAACTTACCCTTGCAGAAGTAAATCTTTTAACAACGTTATGTGTTAACGCATCAAAAGAACAAATTCAAGAAAATGTTATTCAAAAAGTTTTGAAAAAATATAAAGATCAATAGAAGTAAAAGATACATTACCAATTTAAAGCAATGTATCTTTTTTTTATTATATGTTAGGAGTTAGAACTTGACGAAACGAATATGCATAGTGCGTTTTACCGTTTGTATAACCGTATGCAAAAACTCCTGACCCCGTATCTCTATAATCAGCACCACTACGCAAGAACCATGGACCACCCACAGTTATCATCCAAGGAATATCACTATACCACCCTGTTACTTCACCTAAAGCATGGCCTTTACACGGAAAACCTCCGCATGCAGTTGTTGTACTTGTCGATGTATATTCATCATAATATTTAGTATCTGGCCATTCTCTATCACTTGAAAAACTACTTCCATCTGTTAATAACCCTGGATATCCTGAATTTGTACTTTGGGTATCTCCACTTCTTTTTTCTAATACACCCATAACATATTCCCAAGCACCACCATTGACATCATATATTCCTGTAATGTTTCCTGTACTTGAGGCTCCTGCCCCAGCATAGCCTTGACCATTTTCTCTATCTACTATATCGTCATACGCAAATCCTTCTTCGGAGGAACTACTTACTGTTTCAGTCCCTGAGGAATATCCAGTCATATATCCGTTATAATTATTTATATAAACTTCTTTATTTTCTCCAATATATAATGGATTACCATATTTTCCATATTTACTTTGAGTGAGATATGATATAAGTGCCCATTCTGTATTCTTCATTGCGTGTGTATCATAAGTACTTTGATTAAATCCAAATACATTATTTTCATTTGTGATTTGTCTTGATACTAAGTCTAAGGTTGACACTCTTATTCCTCTCCATGAATATACATTTGGTTTTAT
>CANQWT010000048.1 GCA_947627635.1 uncultured Bacilli bacterium | reverse complement strand
ACTCGTTTACTCATTTTTACTCACCTCCTTTTCTTTTTCAAGAGTGGAGGCAGACACTCACATCAAATGTTCCTAATCAAAATTATATAAAACAAACGTTTTTCGTTCAAGTATTTTTTTCTTTATTTCACAATAAAAAGTAAGATTTTGGCATAGAGCTACTCATCTTACTTTTCTTTTCTCTTATAAATAGACTTTACAAATCATTTCATTTTTACTTGTAATCTTACTTTGGCGGAACGAACGATCGTTGTTCGCATTACCGTTGTTGTGACCATAGGCGAAAACACCAGCAAGAGCATTATTAACATGCTGACCACCACGGATAAACCATGGGTTGGTCGTATTCACCATATCAGTATAATCACCGTTCTTCGTCTATTCAATATTAGTTTAACATAATCATAAATATAACAAAAGTTAGTATTACAGTTTAAATCGGGTTTGAGTTGTATGTTACCATTTATAAACTATTCTTCCATTTTTATAATGAATTGAATAGCATACTACATACACCATGCTTTTTGTACTTATATATTTTTTTGATGCTCATTAGAAATCATAGGTGTTCGATTTGTATCAAGAGCATAAGTATCTATCCCTCTGATTTGAATCACTCTACCAATAGGAGCTAAGTTCTCAGGAGCAAATCCATTGTAATCATAGAATGTATTATCATCAATTGAATAATCATTCATAACATCTCTTTCTGTTTCTCCTGCTTGAAGTACATGAAAATAATCCACGTCAGTATTATCAATCTCTGCAAAACGAATGATACCATTTTCAATTAAAGAAGACATTTGCGAAGAACTAATAGGGGTTGCATCAAATTGTAACGTAATCATTGGGACATCTACTCCAACTTCTTCTTCAAGTGAAGTTTGCTTCATTTCTCCATAAATAGACCTACCAAAATGAATTGGTTCCATCTCTAACTTTTCGTTAATACAGGCACTCTTAAATGCCATCATCAAAGCATCATTACTATTATTCCCACGATACAAAGGTCCATATAAAGCAATATCCCCATTTACATTTTCATTTTGCGTAAGAGAAATAACGGTTTCATCTTCTGTCACAGGAAGACCATCTTGATGCTCTCTAAAAGAAATATTATCTCTTCTTAAATCCGCTAGAACTTCTTGATAACAAGTATCAGAAATTCCACCATTCGCAAATACCAAATGAAGGTCTTTGATATCATCATAAGTTGTTTCAACGACCATTCTATCTACTTCAATTGCTTCTGCTTGAATTCCTTCATCAATAGGTTTCGTTTGCTTTCCGATAAAAACAGCTCCAAGACTTAAAGTTCCTACAAGAACTAATGCTCTAACTCCATTTTTCTTAGTAAAGTCTTTTTTGATATTCTCCAAAGCTTCATAATCAATTTCAAAATTTTTAATTTTCCGGTTCATATTACCACCTACTACCTATTTTTTTAATCTTTCACTAATTTCTGTTAGTAAAGCAATGATGTGACCTAAACCATAAATCCCTAAGCAAAATAAGAAACTACTTGCCCAAACAATTAAGGTTAATGACAAATTATATTCTGTCTTTGTACAAGTTGAGAATAAGCTAGATGATTCTCCACAAGCTGGGAATACATTTCCTAAAATAATTCCCATGACAAACATGACAGCCATAACAATAAAAGAAACGATTTGATAAACATTGAAATTTCTTTTGACAGACATTTTCTTTTGAATGGTTCTTAACTTAGGCATCTCTACTTGTTCTTTTTCAATTTGTTCAAATAAACTATTCATCTATTTTTCCTCCTTTGTCTTTGCATCCGTCTTCTTTCCTTTTTTAGTAGAAGTATCCTTCTTTTTCTCATCTTTCAACTCTTTTACAACTTGTTTTGTCTCTTCTTTTTCTTCATTTCCTTTTTCTTTTTTCTCTTCTACTTTCCGAACAATTTTCTTACCATCTTGAAATTCTTTATAAAGGAATATATAACGTGCAAACAAACAATAATAAATTGCATCCAGTAGGGCAATTACAATTCCATCAAAAGTAGAAGCAGAAATTAAAGCAACAACTAAAGAAACTACAATTAAACCAATAATTGCATAGAAATATTGATTATTATTGACTTCATCCATTGGAGCTTCATTGATTTTAAGTTCTGTTCCAATAACTGTATCTCGAATAAAAACATAGATAAAATAAATTGTCATAACAATATTTAAAGCCAAATTGATTAAAGAAGATAGGCCAAATGACTGAAATATTGTAAACATAGAAGCAATTGTAGTCAAACAGAAAACAATACTAATAAAAATATTTAAAAAGTGAAAATAACGTTTTCCTATCTTTGTTTTAATAAAGATAAAGTAAACAAGCGCTAGTAAATAAAGACTATTATGATTTAAAATAGACCTTAAAATTGTTCCTGTATCTAAGTGATTTCGAATTGCAAAACTTTGAGATAAAATTATACTTAAGATAATTACTCCTATTAACATTGTCGTGATAAGGTCAGGGTTATCGTACCATTCTTTTTCTTTGTTTGTTGTATTTTTCATATATATCCTCCTATTTTTTTCATTATAACACAAAACAAAAGAGATTTCTATTCAATTTACATTTTGAGAAAGAAATGATATACTAAGTGCAGTTTATGAGGAGGGATTTCTATGAATTTACCTACAGTTGCGATTGTTGGAAGACCAAATGTTGGAAAAAGTACTCTCTTTAATAAAATCGTTGGAGAAAAGATTTCAATTATTGAAGATGTTCCTGGAGTTACAAGAGATAGAATTTATCAAGAAGCAAGTTATCAGAATAAGCCTTTTTATTTAATTGATACAGGTGGAATTGATAAAGAAGACAAAACTTTTAATCAAGAAATTCGTATGCAAGCAGAAATTGCTATAGAAGAAGCTGATGTGATTTTATTTTTGGTCGATGGAAAAGAAGGACTTACAGAAAATGATTTTGCTGTAAGAGATATTTTAAGACGAAGCAATAAAAAAATTGTAGTTGGTATCAATAAAGTAGATGCAAAAGAAGCTCAAGATAATCTTTATGATTTTTATGAATTAGGTTTTGATACTTATGTTCCTATTAGTGCAATTCACAATACTGGCTATATTGACTTAATGGACGCGGTAACTTTAAACTTCCAAGAGAAAGAAAATGAAGAAAATGATACGAGACTAAAGCTTTCCATTATTGGAAGACCAAATGTTGGCAAAAGCTCTTTAACAAATGCTCTTTTAAACGAGGAAAGAATGGTTGTAAGTAATGTTGCTGGGACAACAAGAGATGCAACCAACTCGATTTTTAAATATCATGGTGAAGAATATGTCTTAATTGATACTGCGGGAATGAGAAAGAAAGGCAAAATCTTTGAAAGTGTTGAAAAATATAGTCTTTTAAGGTCTATGAGAGCAATTGACCAAAGTGATATTTGCTTAGTTGTTGTAAGTGCTGAAGAAGGAATTAAAGAACATGATAAACATATCGCAGGTTATGCTATAGAAAAAGGAAAAGGTTTAATTTTAGTAGTCAACAAATGGGATACTGTAAAAGACCAAACTATCGCAGATTATAAAAAATTGATGCGTGCTGAATTTCAGTTTGCAACTTATGCTCCAATTGTATTCTTATCTGCACTAACTAAAAAAAGAATTCATACTCTAATGCCTGAAGTCATTAAAGTTGGAGAAAATATCACTAGAGAAATTAAAACTTCTCTTTTAAATCAAGTCATCCTCGATGCTTATCAATTAAATTTACCTCCTACATATAAGACTAATCGGTTAAAAATTTACTTTGCAAACCAGTCAGGAATTAAACCACCTAAGTTTACACTTCGAGTAAATAGTAAAAAACTAGTGCACTTTTCTTATCAAAGATATTTGGAAAATAAATTAAGACAAAACTTTGATTTAGAAGGAACTCCAATTATTATTCAATTCAAAAATAGAAGTGAGGAGGAATAAAATGTTTGATTTTAGAAAAAGAAATCCCCAAACTAAAATAGAAGGACTTGATAGAGCCCTAGAAATTTTAAATGAACGTTATCAAAAAAAACAAATTACCATTGAAGAATTTCAAAAACAATGTGAAAAATTTGGAAAATTGAGGTTAAAATATCAAAAAGAACTAGAAAAAAAGAATGGAAGTCTTTATTAGAAGTATCCATTCTTTTTAATTACTTTTTAGATGTAAAAGGATTTTCTACCTTGGTAGTTTTTATATTTCTCTCTTCAAGTAATTTATCAATTTCACTCATGTGTTCCTCTATTGGGTCAATAATTTCTCTACGGTCCTGTTCTAGTTGGCTTTCATGAAATTCTTGAAGACCAGTTCCGTCATTTTCTACTTTTAAGTATTCCTTCCAAGCACGTTCATTATCTTTTGCATACTTTTTTTCTCTTAATTGATACTCTAAAAGTTCTGACTTGGAATGATTATCACCTTGATGCTTTTCAACCCATTTCACTGTTGCCAGTCTTGCCTTATCAAGTGGACCTAAATTGGTTCTTTTTCGATAAATCAAAAACAAGTCACGTTTGATATCATTGATTTCTAAATTCTTAGTCATCCTATCACCTCTTAGTATAAAGATACCAAATTCTAGTTGAAAATACAAGAAAACAAAGAGAAGTTGTCATGTGAAATGACACTTTTTCAAGAAGAACATATTCTATATTAGGAGGAATAAGATGCTAAAAGATAACTTTTTTAAACGAGTTGAAGCAAAAACAAATATCAGTAAAGATACAATTTTATCACTTGCTTCAAAACTACAAAATGGAAACATGAAAGATGAAAAAGTACTAAAAGAAGTGATTTGTGAATTAAGCAGTATGACTGGAAAAGAAGTAGATGAAGAGAAACAACAGAAAATTGTGGATACAATACTCAGTGATAAAGTTCCTGATAATGTAGAAAAAATGTTTTAAAATAGAAGTTTTCTATCTTTCTTTAATTTTTGTTCTATCTTTTTCTAGAACACATAAACTGAAAGTGAAAGTATAAAGGTGATGAAAGATGGAAAAAACTGAAATTATCAAGAACATCGCAGAACGAACCAAAGGTGATATTTATTTAGGTGTCGTTGGAGCTGTTCGAACTGGTAAGAGTACACTGATTAAAAAAATGGTGGAAACTTTAATTGTTCCATACATTGAGGATGAATATGAAAAGAAAAGAGCTTTGGATGAAATTCCTCAAAGTGCGCAAGGAAAAACAATTATGACAACGGAGCCTAAATTTGTACCAAATCATGCAGCAAAAATAAAAATTGATGATTTTTCTTGTAACATTAGGCTTATTGACTGTGTCGGTTATGTCATTGAAAATGCGAAAGGAATAGAAGACGAAAATGGTCCAAGAATGGTAAAAACTCCTTGGTATGATGAAGAAATTCCTTTTGTTGAAGCTGCAGAAATTGGAACTGAAAAAGTTATTAGAGACCACTCGACCATTGGACTTGTTGTCACCACAGATGCCTCTATTGGAGAATTTACAAGAAGTGATTATGAAAATGCTGAGCAACGGGTCATTGAAGAATTAAAAGAACTAGGTAAACCTTTTATTGTGATTTTAAATTCAACACATCCAACACTTCCTGAGACGGAGCGTTTGAAAGAAAGCTTAGAAGAAAAATACCAAGTTCCAGTTCTTCCTATCAATATTGAAGCAATGACTGAAAAAGAGATGTATACTATTTTAAGAGAAGCACTTTACGAGTTTCCTATTCTAGAAGTGAAAGTCAATATGCCAGAGTGGATTGCAATTTTGAAACCAACACATCCTTTGAAACAGTCTTATATAAAAGCCATTCGTGAAAGTGTAGTTGATGTGGATAAATTAAAAGATATTGAAACAATTACGGAACACTTTAAGGAATATGATACAATTGAAAAAGCTTATTTGTCTGAAGTTAATCCTGCAACAGGGATTGTCACAATTGATTTAATTGCTCCAAGTGAACTTTATAATGAGGTTTTGACAAACATTATTCAAATTGATGTGACTAGTAAAGCAGGTCTTCTTGCACTTTTCCAAGAATACAATGAGGCAAAGCAAGAATATGACCAAATTAAATATGCTCTTAAAATGGTGAAACAAACAGGATATGGAGTTGCGACACCTACCCTACAAGACATGAAACTCGATAATCCTGAAATTATCAAACAAGGTCCAAGATATGGAGTAAAACTTAAAGCTGTAGCACCTTCTATTCATATGATTAGAGTTGATGTAAATTCTACTTTTGAACCAATTATTGGTAGTGAAACACAAAGTAAAGAACTCATTGATTACTTGATGAAAGACTATGAAAAGAACCCTACTAATATTTGGAAAAGTGAAATCTTTGGTAGAAGCTTAGATAATATTGTTCAAGAAGGAATTCAGTCTAAGCTTGCTATGATGCCTGATAACATTCGTTATAAACTCCAACAAACTTTAACGAAGGTTGTCAACAAAGGCTCTAATAATATGATTGCTATTGTGCTCTAAAAGAAAAAGAAGAAATAGATGAAACTTCTTCTTTTTTGTTTTTCTAAATTAAATGGTATCTACTGTTAAATCTTCAATTTTATTCAAAATTTCTTCGCGACCTCGCTTATCTACACTTGAATAGATAATCAAATCATCACCCATAACTAAATCAAGAGTATCAAGTAGGGTTTTCTTAGTTCTTTCAAACTTACTTGCCCCAACTTTATCTGCTTTAGTCGCTACAATTGTTACAGGAATATTGTAGTACTTTAGAAAGTGATACATCAATAAATCATCTTTGGTAGGCTTATGACGAAAATCAACTAGCATAAAAACTCGTTTTAAGTTTGGTCTTTTTTCTAAATACTCTTCTATCATCATTCCAAATTTTTGCTGTTTTTGAAAACCAACTTGAGCATAACCATAGCCTGGAACATCAATTAAATAAAATTCATTGTTTACAAGGTAAAAGTTTAAAGTTCTTGTTTTTCCTGGATTTCCTGAAACATAAGCTAAATTTTTTCTTTCAAGTAGTGAATTGATAAAACTACTTTTCCCTACATTACTTCTTCCTACTAATAGGAACTCAGACTTTTTATCTTCAGGATATTGGCTTCTTCTAGTAGCCATAACGGCTAAATCACTCGTTTTTATTTTCATTTTCTTCACACACCTTTATATATTCTTCGGCAACCGCATCTAAGTCTTTTAATAAAAGCTCTGCTTCTTCGAAGCAAGAAACACGGGCACCAGATGCGAACATGTGTCCCCCACCATGATATTTTTCAGCAACATGGTTGATAACAGGACCCCGAGAACGAATATTGATACGAATGTTACTGTTCTTTATATCTTCTGTAATAATCACCCAAATTAAGGCTTCTTCTATAAAATTGAAGTCGTTAATCATATTGCCACCAGAAGCACTATCTGCATGAAATCGTACTAAATCTTCATTTGTTATTTTGATATATGCAACTCCATTTTCAGTTAAATTCAAGTTTTCCTCTATAAAACCTTGTAATCTTACTTCCTTAATTGGTCGCATGTATAAGTTTTTATAAACTTCTGATAAAGTAAACGGATAATTTTTTAAATAATACGTTACCAATTCAAAAGTTTGAGGGGTAATTGTATCAAATAGAAAACGATTAGAATCAGATACAAGTCCTGCATATAAGGTTCTAGAAATTTGACTATTACATGGAAGATGCATTTTTTTAATTAAATCCATTAAAATTTCACAAGTGGAGCATTTATGGTCATCAATATACTCAAGTTCACCTATTTTTTCAATAAAGGGATGATGGTCGATTTTGATAATCATTTTTGCTTGTCCCCAACCGGCAAAATCAATTCTTTTTTTATCAGGGGTGTCTAATAGGATTAAAAGGAAATTTTCTAAGTTTTCAATTTTATCAAGATTTCCTAAACTAGAAAACTTTGCACTACCATTTCCGACAGCCAAAATTTTCTTATTTGGGAAACGAAGACGCAAACTATCCCTTAAAGCTAGTTGACTACATAACGCATCAGGGTCAACCCCTATATGTCTTGCAATTACAATGGTGTCATATTTTTTTATTTCTTTTAAAATTTGACGATACATAATTTTTCCTATCTATTTTTAATAATACGTGTTGTATCAAGTGCTATCATTAACTCTTCATCTGTTGGAATAACATATACTTTTGAAGTTGAGCCTTTTCCTGTAATTTCACGCACTTCACCACGGAAATTGTTCTTTTCTTTATCCATTGTAATTCCAAGTGGGCGTAATTTTTCTACAATTCTTTCTCTAAAATCAATGGCATTTTCCCCAAGTCCTGCAGTAAAGACAAGCATATCGCAGCCACCTAGTTCAACATAGTACTGAGCAATATATTTCACAATACTATTCACAAGCATTGTATCAGCAAGTGCGCATCTAGCATTTCCATCTTTCATGCCATCTTCAATATCACGATGGTCGCTTCCAACTCCAGAAATTCCAAGTAAACCTGATTTTTTATTTAAAATATCAACAACTTCTTTGGCATTTAAACCTTCTTGTTCCATCACATAAGGAATAATAGATGGGTCGATATCTCCAGAACGAGTTCCCATAACAATTCCTGCGAGTGGAGTAAATCCCATGGTTGTATCTACACATTTTCCATCTTTTACGGCAGATAAACTTCCACCACTTCCTATATGACAAATAATAGCTTTATAAGTATTTGTTCCTAAAATTTCAGCAATTTTTTTACTAATATATTGATGACTTGTTCCGTGGAAACCATACTTACGAACACCATATTTTGTATACCATTCATAAGGAACTGGATATAAATATTGTTCTTGTTCCATCGTTTGATGGAAAGCAGTATCAAAAACAGCAACCATATCTACATTAGGAAGTGCCTCTTTCATTGCTTTAATTCCTAATAAATTGGCTGGGTTGTGGAGTGGCGCTAAAGACTTGAACTTATCAATATCTTCAATAACTTTATCTGTAATAAGAACACTTTCTTTATAAACATCACTACCATGTACAACACGATGCCCTACACCCTCAATTTCTTCTAAACTTGAAATAATTCCAAGTTTGATTAAACGGTCAAGCATTACTTCAACAGCAACAGAATGGTCTTTCATTTCTATTTCTTCACGAATTTTCTCACCGTTATATTTAATTGTATAGAAGCTTCCTTCTAATGTAACTCTTTCAAAGTAACCTGAAGCAATTACTTCTTTTGTATCCATTTCAAATAAACTAAATTTTAGGGAGCTACTTCCTGCATTCACAGACATAATTTTCATAATTTCATCATTCCTCTCTTTACATATTATATTAAAGAAATGACAAGAAAGCAAGGAAGATTTGAAAGGAGAAAAAGAAATATCAAATATAAAAAAGAAGTAGAGCTTATATCTACTTCTATTTTGTAAGGGTATATGGTTCTTGTTCTGTTCCCTTTCCTCCTGATATTTGTACTTCACTTCTTAAGTAAACTACTGGATGAGCTACTATATCACTACTATTTACTACTGCATTACTTGCATATCCCTTATTTGTTATTGTTATGACTTCATTTGTCTTTGCTTTATCACTCATCATTGTCCACTGATTACTTCCTTGATTTAACC
>CANQWT010000047.1 GCA_947627635.1 uncultured Bacilli bacterium | reverse complement strand
ATAAAACCAAATGTATATTCATGGAGAGGAATAAGAGTGTCAACCTTAGACTTAGTATCAAGACAAATCACAAATGATGGAAATGTATTTGGATTTGATCAAAGTACTTATGATACACATGCATCAAAGAACACAGAGTGGGCTTTAATCAGCTATCTAACCCAAAGTAAGTATGGAAAATATGGTAATCCATTATATACAGGAGAGAATAAAGAAGTCTATAGGAATAATTATAGTGGCTATCTTACAGGGTGCTCATCAGGAAATGTAATAGCAGAAAGTTCAGAAAATTGTATTTATCAATATGATAATACAACTTCGTATGGAGAAGGACAAGGTTATATAGGAGCTGGAGCATCAAGCACAGGAAACATTACGGGAATATATGATATCAATGGAGGAGCCTGGGAATATACTATGGGTGTATTAGAGAAACGAAGTGGAAATACGCAGGGTGCAAATTCAGGATATCCAGGATTACTTGCAGATGGGGAAACTTTTACGAGTGATAGAGAATGGCCTAATGATAAATATTATAATGTATATACGTCAATAAATCCTTCAACGGCATGTAATGGTGTTTCATGTAAAGGTTTTTCTCTCAATGAAGTAACAGGATGGTATAGTGACTGGACTGATATGTTAGTGATCACCTTTCCATGGATGGTACGTGGTGGTAGTCATTATGATGGGATAGGTACAGGAGTTTTTGCATATGGTACAGGAAATGGTGCTGTGAATTTAAATATTTCCTTCCGTCAAGTACTAGTTCCTAATAACTAAAATGAGGTAAATATGATAAACTAAAATAGAATAGACGACAAACGGTGATCGGACTGTTATGGTGAATGCAGAGAAACCTTGGCTTTTGCGTGGAGGAGACTATAACAATACTACTGATGCAGGAATTTTCGCATATGGACCTGATAGAGGTAACGCATACTCGTACTATTCGTTCCGCCAAAGTAAGATTACAAGTAAAAAGATATAACTTGTAAAGTCTATTTCATAACCAATAAAAAGAAGATGAGTAGTACATACTAAAATCTTCTTTTTAGTTGACACCTTATAATAGACATTTTCCTTATTTTTCTTTATAATAAAGATATAGAAATGAGGTATCAAAATGAAAAAGGTATCTATTTTAGCACTACATTTAGGCTATGGTGGTATTGAAAAATGTATTACATCTCTTGCTAATATGCTTGCCTCCTATTATGAGGTTGAAATCATCTGTGTCTATCAACTTTATGAAGAACCTGTTTTTAAACTCGATGAAAGAGTATCTATTCAGTATTTAATCCATGATAGAAAGCCGAACCAAAAAGAATTTAAGGAAGCTCTTTCTAATAAACAACTTTTAAAAATCATCAAAGAAGGAGCTAGTGGTATTAAAACTCTCTATCTAAGAAAACATAAAATGATAGAAGCTATTAAAAATAGTCACTCAGATATCATCATTGCTACCAGAGATATTTTTGATGAATGGTTATCTCTTTATGGAAAAGAAGATACCTTAAAAATTGGTTGGGAACATAATCATCATCATCAAAATGAAAAATATGCAAGAGAAATTGTACGTTCTTGTAAAGATTTAGACCATCTTGTTTTAGTATCCAAAGACTTATATAAATTTTATCAAAAGAAAATGAAACCTTATCACTGTAGATGTAGCTATATTCCAAACATGCTAGATTTTATTCCAAAAACATCTTCTAAATTAGATAAAGAAAGATTTATATCAGTCGGTAGACTTTCTCCTGAAAAAGGCTTCACAGATTTAATCGATTTGGCAGTCAATTTAAAGAAACGTTATGCTTCTTGGCATTTAGATATTATAGGTGATGGAGTTTTAAAAGACCAGTTAGAAAAAGAAATCAAAGAGAAAAATCTAACCTCTTTCATTACACTACATGGATTTCAAAATAGTGACTATATCGCAAAGCTTCTTCATCAATCCTCCATTTATCTAATGACTTCTTATACTGAAAGTTTCGGTATTGTTTTAATTGAAGCAATGAGCCATGGACTCCCTTGTATTGCTTATGACTCTGCAGAAGGAGCAAAAGAAATTATTCAAAGTGGCTACAATGGCTACTTAATCAAGCATCGAAATAAAAATGCCTATTTAAAAAAAGTGGATGACTTAGTAAAACAAGAAGATACTCGTAAACAATTAGGAAAAAATGCTAAAAAAAGTGTCCATATTTATATGCCAGAAGAAATCATTAAAAAATGGCAAAACTTGCTTGAAAAGGAAGTGAAATAGAATGCGTGTAATGTTTATCGCTAGTACGGGCGGACATTTATCAGAACTCTTACAACTTGAAAAAGTCATGAAAAAATATGACTATTCTCTAATTACTGAAAAAACTCCTTCCAACATGAAACTTCAAGAAAAATATAAAAATGTATCCTATTTAATTTATGGAACAAAAGACCATCCTTTGACTTATCCTTTTAAGCTTCTTGCAAACTGTTTTAAAAGTTTATATCTTTATTTCAAATATCATCCTGATTATATTATAACAACAGGAGCTCATACTGTAGGGCCAATGTGCTGTATTGGAAAAATCTTTGGTAGTAAAATCATATTTATTGAAACGTTTGCAAATATTCATAGCAAAACCATTACAGGACGCATCATCTATCATTTCGCAGATATTTTTATAGTTCAGTGGAAAAGCATGTTAAAAGAATATCCCAAAGCACATTATGAAGGGTGGATTTATTGATGATTTTAGTAACATTAGGAACACAAGATAAAGCCTTTACAAGACTTCTTAAAAAAATAGAACAAGCTAAAAAGAAGGGAATTATTGAAGATGAGGTCATTGTTCAAGGTGGCTATACCTCATACAAAAGTGATTACTTTAAAGTCTTTGATTTAATACCAATGGATGAGTTTGACGCCTTGATGACGCAGGCAGATTTAGTGATTACACATGGTGGAGTAGGTTCTATTTTAACAGCCTTACAAAAAGGAAAGAAAGTTATCGCAGCCCCTCGCTTAAAACAATACAAGGAACACGCTAATAATCATCAACTTGAAATCGTTGATGCCTTTGCTAAAGAAGGATATCTCTTGCCTTTGAAAGATTTTTCACAGTTCGAAAAAATTTATAAAAAAAGTAAAACATTCCAACCTAAGAAATATAAAAGTAATCACGCTCAATTTGAAAAAGCAATTGAAGGGTATCTAGAGGAACATACTAGTTGGTACAATCGCTATTCTAAAGTCTTCTTTTTAGGACTTCTCCTTCTTTTTGTCTTCATTTTATTTCTCATTTTAAAATAGACATTTTTGAATCACCTTCCATACCATATCTTTACAAATTTCTGATTTTTTGATATTTTTATATAGACTAGTGAGGTAGTAAATATGACAAAGAAGAAAAAAATTATCATTATAACTATTGTTGGTCTTCTTTTTCTTTCTTTTGTCATTTTTGTTTTATCATTTATTCTGGGCTTTTTAGAAGATAAAGACCAAACTCGAAAAGAAATGAAAAAAATACAAAAAGAATATACTTCTTTTAAAAGTAGCATTGAAAGTTATAATACAGCAAGAGATAGAGTGTATCAGGAGATTTTTGATGTTCTCTATTTTGATACAATGGAAGTAACGGATGCTTCTAATAGAAAAATACTAGAAGAGACAGAAGCTATTGTTCAAAATGTATCAAAGACATCTTCTTCTTTAAAGAAAGCTTGTGAAGGAGTAATCTATCCTGATGCTTCTATCAATACAAAATGTTCTTCTTTTGCCCTTGCTTATGAACAAGTTGTAAATAGTTATGTGAGTGATATAGAAAACTTTAATGAACAAATCAAAAAGTATAATGAATGGGCAGCACCACAACAGAGACAGCAACTATCTTCCTATCAGACAAAACTAAAATACATAGATTACAACAAAGATAAGGAGTATAGTGGAAAGGAAGTACAAGATGGAAAAGAATGAGATAGATGATTTGTTTACAAAAGATACTTTGATTTTAAAAGATGATAAAGAAGAAGTAGAAAGTAAAGGAAAGAAAAAGAAGAAGGCTCATAAAAAAGAAAAGAGAAAACTTTCTTTTGGAAAGAAACTATTGATTATTTTTTCCGTTTTCTTTCTAACAGGAATAGGAAGTCTTGCTTTTCTACTTTATGGACCATGGGATGGATTTCGTAATTTTTGGATTACTTCAGCTATGACTACAATGACCCATCAATATTTGGCAACAATATTTTATAGTGATGAGACCATTCAAAAAGTATTAGAGAAAAATAAAATTATTGAAGCAAGTGGTAAGAGTAATCCTGATTTAATTGAGTTTAAAGAGTATACAGGAAAACATATTATTTATGCTTCTAAATTTGAAGAGCAAATCTTAAAAAAAGATGAAGGTAATGACTTATATAAAGTGATAGAGGTTGCAGGAAAAGGTTATCAAGGTTATTTGGTAGCAATATATGATGCTTCAAGAGTTCATATTGCAACGACACAGTATTTAAGGAGTACTGGGGAATTTATTACGAAAGTTGCAGAAAGAGAAAATGCAATTATTGCAATGAATGCAGGTGGTTTTTATGACCCTGACTGGAACAGTAATGGAGCACTTCCTCATGGAACTGTTATTCAAGATGGGAAAGTAGTGAGTGATTATAAAGATGCGAATATGGCTGGAGGTATGGTTGGATTTACTCGTGATAATAAGCTTTTATTAGGAAGATATAGTGCGGAAGAAGCTATTAGTGCTGGATATCGTGATGCTGTGGAGTTTGGACCTTACTTGATTGTCAATGGTAAAAGTTCCTTTGTAAGAGGAAATGGAGGTTGGGGAATTGCTCCAAGAACTGCCATTGGACAACGAAGTGATGGAATTGTTTTGTTTTTAGTTATCAATGGACGTCTTGCATCTAGTATAGGTGCAGATATGGGTGATTTAACAGAAGTGATGGAAAACTATGGTGCCATCAATGCTGCCAATATGGATGGTGGAAGTTCTTCAGAACTTGTTATCAATCATCAAATCATCAATCATCCTGTTGCCGCAGGTCCTAATGGACTTCGTATGCAACCTACCTTTTGGATTGTAAAATAGGAGTGTGATAGAATGTCAGTTTTATCGTTTTTAGGAATAATTATTCTTGCAATTTTATACTTATATTTGTTCATGAAATGTCCTTTGGATATTTTAAAAAAAGAAGTTAAAAAGAATAGAAAATATAAATCGAAAGAAATTATTTTTGCTTTAATCAAGATTTTAGTTTATACCTTATTATTTATCTTATTCTATTATATTGTCTATAAACTACTATGGTATGGCAATAAAGAAGTGGAGTGCCTTAATGCAACTTCTATCTCTCTTTGTACCAAAAGTTATGCAAGTTCTTTTAAAACAATACCTCTTCTTTTAAGTTTAATTAGTGCCTTTATTGTGTATTATTATTTCTTATTGAATGAGATTAAAAC
This sequence comes from uncultured Bacilli bacterium, assembly GCA_947627635.1. Taxonomy (GTDB): domain Bacteria; phylum Bacillota_I; class Bacilli_A; order RF39; family UBA660; genus CANQVB01. The sequence goes on along the minus strand of CANQWT010000047.1, from coordinate 4,205 downwards.
ATTACTTAAAAATTCATATCTTTTAGCATGTCTTGTGGTCTCAATTTTGGAAATATTTTCCTTAGTTTATCTGCCACTTCAAGTGATTTTACTTTATGGTATCTTTAAATACTTAGTTTTTAATACAGTAATAGAAGATACATTAAGGGGAATGATCATTTGTTTACCACCAATTATTTTGGGACTTCATATTTATGGTACAAAAGTGATTTCTTATATCAGTTCTAAGGTTGTAAAAAAGAAGAAGAGAAAGAGAAGCAAAAGAAAATAAATTGTTTGAATATAAAATGAGAAGTTTTATTAGAATTCTTAAAAACTAAGTGGAAAAAACTTGCCAAAATAAAAGTTTTCTAGTATAGTATAAAGTGTTCAGTTACTGGGCGCTTTGTTTGAGGACATCTTCCTTACCCTCTTACAAGGACCTAGCGAATTCAAAATGAAAGGAAGTGTAACTATGGCTTTAACAAAAGAAGAAAAAGCAAAGCTTATCAAAGATTTTGCAAGAGATGAAAAGGACACTGGTTCTGCTGAAGTACAAATTGCAATTCTAACCAAAGAAATTGAAAACTTAACAGAACATTTAAAAGAACATAAGCATGACCATCATTCTCGTCGTGGACTTTTAATGAAAGTTGGACAAAGAAGAAGTATGCTTAACTATCTTGCAAAGAAAGATATCACAAGATATCGTGAAGTTGTTAAAAAATTAGGTTTAAGAAAGTAAGACACTTATCTCTTTGTGTCTTCTTTTTTGATAGAAGGAGTTTAGTATGACAAAACAAGTATATGAATTAGATTTTTATGGAAAAAAATTAGTAGTGGAACATGGACAAGTTGCTAAGCAGGCAAGTGGTAGTGTTTTAGTACGCTATGGTGATACTGTGGTCTTAACTGCAGTTGTTGTCAATAAAAATGTAAATCTACTTTCTGATTTCTTTCCACTAACGGTAAATTATCAAGAAAAACTTTATGCAGTAGGAAAAATTCCTGGTGGATTTATTAAAAGGGAAGGTCGTCCAACTGAAGCTGCCACTTTAGCTGCTCGTATGATTGACCGTCCAATGCGTCCTTTATTTGCTAAAGGATTTAAGAACGAAGTACAAGTCATCAATACCGTTTTATCTGTGGACCAAGATTATTCACCTGAGTTAACAGCAATGTTCGGAAGTTCTTTAGCAACCATGATTTCACCAATTCCATTTGAAGGACCTATTGCTGGAGTTAAAGTAGGCTATGTTGATGGAGAATTTATCATTAACCCTACAGTAGAACAACTTGAAAAAAGTAGTCTTGACCTTACAGTAGCAGGTACAAAAGATGCCATCAACATGGTTGAGTCTAGTGCTAAAGAAGTGGATGAAGATACAATGTTAGAAGCTTTAATGACTGGGCATGAAGCAATTAAGAAATTGGTAGAGTTCCAAGAGAAAATCGTTAAAGAAATAGGGCTTCCAACGATGGAATATGAAACACTTGAAGTGGAAGAAGAATTAGAACAAGAAGTAACAGAATTGGTAAAAGTTCGTCTTGATAAAGCTCTTCGAATTAAAGATAAACTAGAAAAATATGGAACAATTGATGCCATTAAAGAAGAAGTGATAGAAAAATACCGTAAGGAAAATGAAGAAAGCTTAAAGGAAGATGAGTTAAATATTTTACTGACTAAAGTTCGTTTAGTAATGGAAGATGTAGAGTACAAATTGTTCCGTCAAATCGTTGTCAAAGAACACATTCGTTCTGATGGTCGTAAGATGGATGAAATTCGTCCTCTTTCAACAGATATTGACCTTCTTCCAAGAACACATGGTTCTGCTTTATTTACAAGAGGAGAAACGCAAAGTTTATCTGTAACAACATTAGGAGCACTTGGTGAGCATCAAGTATTAGATGGTCTTAGTCTAGAAGATGAAAAAAGATTTATGTTGCATTATAACTTTCCTGCTTTTTCAGTAGGTGAAACAGGACGTTATGGAAGTCCTGGAAGACGTGAAATTGGTCATGGAGCATTAGGAGAGAAAGCTCTTCTTCAAGTCATTCCTTCTGAAGAAGAATTTCCATATACAATTCGTGTCGTTTCCGAAATTTTGGAAAGTAACGGAAGTAGTTCTCAAGCAAGTATTTGTGCAGGTTGTATGAGTTTGATGGCTGCAGGTGTTCCAATTAAAGCTCCTGTTGCTGGAATTGCTATGGGACTGATTACTGATGGTGATGACTATACAATTCTTACAGATATCCAAGGAATGGAAGACCATTTAGGAGATATGGACTTTAAAGTCGCAGGAACTGAAAATGGAATTTGTGCTTTACAAATGGATATTAAGATTAAAGGAATTACAAGAGAAATTTTAAAAGAAGCTCTTGCTCAAGCTAAGAAAGCTAGAAAAGAAATTCTAGAAGTGATTAAAAAACAAATTCCAGAACCTCGTGCTGAAGTTTCAGAATATGCACCAAAAACAAAAGTCTTTATGATTAACCCAAATAAAATTCGTGACGTTATCGGTCGTGGTGGTGAAATGATTACGAAAATTATTTGTGAAGCGAGCAATGTCAAAGATGTCAATAGCGTTGGAGCTGTTAAAGTTGACTTAGAAGACGATGGTCGTGTTGTAATTTATCATACAGATAAAGATGTCATTGAACGTACTGCGAAAATGATTGAAGACGTTGCCCGTGAAGTAGAAACAGGTAAGATTTATGAGGCAACTGTTGTCAAGGTTGAAGACTTTGGATGCTTTGTTCAAGTATGGCCTGGATGTGAAGGACTTGTTCATATTTCTCAACTTGCTAAAGAACGTGTTAATAAAACAGAAGATGTAGTTAAAGTTGGAGACGTTTTATTAGTAAAATGTCTTGGTTATGATAAAAAAGGAAAACTAACCTTTTCAAGAAAGGAGGCTCTTACAAATGACAAGAACAGTCGTGATTAACGGAATTTATAGACACTTTAAAGGTCATGTTTATCAAGTCATTGCACTTGCTAAAGATAGTGAAACTTTAAAGGAAAAAGTTGTTTATCAAAATACAGAAAATGAAGAAGAAATCTGGGTTCGTGATAAGGATGAGTTTCTATCAGAAGTTGACCATGAAAAATATCCTGAAGTTCAAGAACAGTATCGTTTTGAGTATGTAGAAGGCTCTATTTAAGAAAGGATAAAAGAATGATAAGGTTGGTGTCATTCTTTTCTTGATTTTGACAGAAAAAAACTTTACAAAAGTTAGAAATCTTTATATAATGTAAATAAAGTTAGAAGGTGTTTATATGGATGAATTAGAAACAAGACCTAGTAAATTAAAAGTTCTTTCTATGGTGTTTTGCTTATTGTTTCTAGTTGCCTTAATTGTAGGTTTCACTTATGCATTATTTAAATTTAGTGACTTAGGTGAGGAAGAAAATAGTGTTACAACAGGAACTTTAATTATGGAAATTGATGAAACAGGATCTCAATCTATTGAGTTAACCGACAAATATCCAGTTAGTGATGAAGATGGAATGCAAGGACCTGCCTATACATTTACAATTAGAAATACAGGAAGTTTGACAGCAAAATATCGTTTAAGACTTGTAAAAGATGAAGATTTATATGAAAATTATGAAAAGGCTGATGCATCACATATTAAATATGGTTTACAAAAAGGTGATGCTGAGCCAATTATCGGTCTTCTTGGAAATGACGACAACATTTTAATTACAGATGAAACATTAGTAGGACCAAGTGGTAGTCAAGTATATTCGATTAGAGTATGGGTAGATAGTGAAGAAGATATTGATAATTCTTTCTTTGATACGAATACTTTAGAGTTCCATGGTCATGTTGAACTAGATGCTATACATGATGGTCATACTAATTATGAAACAGGAGAATAAATAACAAAAGTATAAAAGTAGCTATAAAGGCTGCTTTTTTTATGCTAAAATTTCATAAATCGGGGGGGTACTTTTAATAAGATATAATGACACTAGAATAGAGGTGTCATATGAGAACATTAAGATTATTTTTAAAAAGAATGAAAGCAGAAAAGAGCTATCTAATAGTGATAGTATTGTTAAGTATTTTTATAGTAGTGGGATATTTTAGTTATGCTATGTTCACAGTCAATAAAGAACAGAAAGAAGCAATTAGGATAATCACAGGAACACTACCTGCAACTCTATCTTCAGAAGATAAAGAGTTCAAAGATAATAAGATAACAGTACCAAAAGATAG
>CANQWT010000046.1 GCA_947627635.1 uncultured Bacilli bacterium | reverse complement strand
TTCCTTTTTGTTTGGCTTCCATTTTCGTACGTTCCTTTCTTTTTGGAATATTTTTTCCTATTATATCATTTTTTATGCCAATGTAGCTATTTTAAAAGGAAGTATCTAAAAGATAAGCTTCCTTTTTGATTTTCAACTATTCAAATAAGAACCCTTTAAAATCATATTTGAAAACACGATAAGCATATTTTTTCGCAGTATAACTAAATTCACGAATTAAATTTCCATCATGGTCATACTCATCGTAACAATGGCTCATTCCTGAACTTGTAACATAATTACTTCCTAATTGTTGAATGTTACTTACGATACTAGAGTATGGAACTTTGAATTTCTTAACAAGTTTGTAAGTTTTGTTGTTTTCATCTACTTCATATTCATAGTAGTATGAAGCATCTCCTTCTTCATAAGTTCCAGTTCCTTCATAATTTTTCCAGTCAAAATCAGGTCTTGTTCTAGCTCCTTGATAGTTGTTGTTATAAAATTGAAGTGTATAAACTCCGTCTTGTTGTGTTGACTTTTTCTTATAAGTGATAGAATGTTCTCCTGCCATATCAACAAAGTCACCCACTTTAGTCAGAAGTAAATCTTCATAAGAAGTACCTTCTACAACAGAAGTGTCTCCAATTAAATACTTGATTTTCACATTGTCTGAAAAAGCATCTTCTAAATAAATCACAAGGCTTAGTTCTCTTGAATTGATTAGAATATCATCACCTACAACTTGTAAGCTATTAAGATACAACCAGTCAAGTTCGTCCCCACCATATGTATTTTTATCTGGTTTGACAGCATTTTGATAGAACTCTTTTAAATACTTTGTCATATCAATATGATGAGTAATTTTTCCTGTTTCAAGGTCTAAGGTTACGATTTCGTCTTCAATGGTATCTTTTCCTTTTTTGTTAACTAAGACTACTAATTGATTATGAGCTTCGTCATAGACATAGTCGTGGTGCATTTCATATCCTTTTAAAGTATAGAATTTTTCAATTTTTCCTAGACGATTGACTTGAATAAACCCATTGGTAGAGTAACTATAAAGTAAGGTATCGTCAAGTTCTATAATTCTATCTCCACGGTATCCTTTTAATACAAGTTCATTTCTTAAAACTCCATCATTATCAAAGAGATAAATATTAGAGTTATAAGCTTTATCATGTCCTAATAAGGCATAAAATCCATCACTTAATGCTACTTTGCTTTCACCATCTTTGACATTCATTTCCATATCAATATTAGTAAGGGCTTTCGCTTTTACTGTAATTCTCTTTGTTTGAACGATTTCGCCTTGTTCGTTTTTTAAAGTTAGAGTAAGCCATGATGTTTTGCCAGGCAAGAAACCAATTAGTTGATAGGCATAGTCTTTGGTATCGTTTACTTGTTTTAGAGTTCTTGAAAAAGTTTGATATCCATCTGTTTCAATGGTATAAGAAAGAGATAAGTTTTCTTCTTCATTATGGAAAGCAAGATAATAAGAAAGGCTTCCTGTTCCAAAAGGGTTGTGGATAAAAAGTGGTTTTTCAAAGGTATAATTATTGTTCTTCATCAGTTGATTTATTTTTTCCTCAATAACTTGTTGATAAGTGGTAGTAAAAACAGAGATACTTTCACTTTTATCGACTTCCATCACTTCGTCATTATTTTTATCTTCGACGATTTGAACTTGTTTTGTTAAATATTCGTGGTCATAAGAAAGAGCTTTCTTTTCGTCTTTATTTAATAGGTATAAAATTCCAGTTGCTCCTAAAAATAAAATTAGAACCATTAAGATTTTTGTCATGGGTAATTTTGATTTTTTCATAAATTTTCCTCCTTACTAACAATATAAAGAAAGTTTGTGAAAATTTCATGAAACATTTGCTTTTTTGTGATTTTTTATATTTTTTCTTCTTTTTACTGCGATTTTGTAAGAAAAAGTTTGTTTTTTTATCTTTTTTCTCTTGCATATACCATCATTTTATTGTAAAATGATAACTGTCAACGAAAAAATGGGCCTGTAGCTCAGTTGGTTAGAGCACGCGCTTGATAAGCGCGGGGTCACAGGTTCAAGTCCTGTCAGGCCCACCATTTTGCCTCAATAGCTCAGTCGGTTAGAGCACTTGACTGTTAATCAAGGGGTCCTAGGTTCGAGCCCTAGTTGAGGCGCCATTTTTTTATGGCCAGTTGGTGAAGTGGCTTAACACACTGCCCTTTCACGGCAGCATTCACGGATTCGAATTCCGTACTGGTCACCAATAAAAACATGAAGTCCTTATTTGCTAAGGACTTTTTCATTTCATTTTTACATTTTTTTCTTATTTTTACTCTCATCATTCCTACTTCGGAGTAATTTGGGAGTAAAAGATAAAAAAACATGTTTATTGTATAAAATTTTAAAAGTAGAAAATCCTATAAAACAGAAGTGATTTGCTTGACAATCGCTGGAGTTTCTTGTAATATTATAAATACGGATGCCAAAATGGAGTGGTACTCAAGAGGCTGAAGAGGCGCCCCTGCTAAGGGTGTAGAGCGGGCAACTGCTGCGAGGGTTCAAATCCCTCCCACTCCGCCATATAAGAAATAGAACCCAAAAGGGTTTTTCTTTTTGTCCAAAAAAGACCTACTCAATGATATACCCTAAGAGCATTTCACAAATAGGTCCATTCATTTAGGCTAACTTTTTCTTAAAGAAGCCTTTTTCTTTTTTCTCGATTAAAACATTCAAAAGATATGTAAAGAATTTATAAAGCTCTAAAGATATGAATGCTAAGACGAAAGTAATTGCTATCATCAAATAATCAAAATGAGTAATTGAGAAAAGTGCAGTTAAGTTAAAGATACCATACATAAAGCCATAGAACATTAAGATAAATAGGATAAATCGAAGACGATTAAATGGCTTACAAATATTATAAAGTAAAACGAAAGAAGTATATCCTGTTAGAGTAAGTGAAAGCGTTGATATTTTTTCATAAGGTAGATTAAAAATAGAACTAACTAACATAATGAGTAAAATGTTGCTTACAATAACAAGAGCTGGTGGAACTGCTTTCTTTAACACATTGGTCAAGAAGTTTCCTTTGACTAAATCATGATTTGGCTCAAGTGCTAAAACAAAAGATGGAATTCCAATGGTCACAACGGATGCAAGGGTTAATTGAATTGGAATAAACGGATATGGTGATTCAATAAACAAGAACAAAATGGCAAGAATGGTAGCATACACTGTCTTGACTAAGAAAAGAGAAGCACTTCTTTCAATATTATTGATGGTTCTTCTTCCTTCTGCGACGACATGAGGCATAGATGCAAAATTAGAATCTAACAAAACAAGTTGAGAGACACTTCTTGCAGCATCACTTCCTGAAGCCATAGCAATAGAACAGTCTGCTTCTTTAAGAGCAAGACAGTCATTCACTCCATCTCCTGTCATCGCAACTGTATGTCCACTATCTTTCAAAGCTTTGATTAAAGTATGCTTTTGTTCTGGCTTTACTCTTCCAAAAATATCGTATTCTAAAGCAGCTTTCTTAATTTCTTCTTCGTCCTTTAATGTGGATAAATCAATAGCTTTTAATTGTTCTCCAACACCTGCTCTTTTGGCAATATTTAAAACTGTGTCTTTATTATCACCAGAAATGATTTTAACTTGAACTCCTTGTTCTTTAAAGTATGATAAAGTATCCTTTGCTTCTTTTCGGATTTTATCGCGTAACAAAATGAAGCAAAGGACATTCTTAGCATTGACCATACCCTTTCCTTTTACTTTTTTATCTTCTGTTTCAACCAAAGTAACTACACGATAATCTTCGGTATATTTTTCAAGTTCCTTTTTATATTTTTGTCCGTGATTTTCTAGTAAAAACTCAGGCGCTCCTAATAGATACGCTTTTTTGTCTTCCATAATAACTCCTGAATATTTTTTCTCACTAGAAAATGGAACGACTTCCTTAATTTTCTTTGTATCCTTATTATAAAAAGCATTACGAATGGCAAGAGACGTTGGGTTATTATCTTCACTTGTAGCCATGATTTTTCCTAATAAGTTGCCTAGCTCATCCTTGCTTAAATTACCTTTTGGAATGACATCTGCAACTTCCATCACCCCTTCTGTAATGGTTCCTGTTTTATCTAAACAAATGGTATCAACTCTTGCGAGTGTTTCAATGCAATATAAGTCTTGTACTAAAACCTTATATTTAGAAAGACGAATGACTGAAACTGCAAGAACGGTTGACGTTAAAAGAACAAGCCCTTCTGGTATCATCCCAATTAAAGCTGCGACTGTATTCACAACGGCATACTGAATATTGCTATCCTCTAAAAATAACTGCCTTGAAAACAACAAAATTCCAATGGGCACAATGGCAAACGAAATCGTTGAAACAATTTTATTTAAAGAACGCATAATCTCAGAAGAAATTGGCTTAATGTACTTTGTGTCACTAGCTATCTTAGCTGTATAGTTTTCATATCCTACATGAACGACTTTTGCATAACAAGACCCACTAACAATAAAACTTCCTGATAAAAGCATTTCTTTTTCTTTCTTCTGTAAAGTCTCACTTTCTCCTGTAATAAAAGACTCATCGACTTCAACAGTTCCTTCAATAATTTCAGAATCTGTTACAATTTGATTTCCAAGGCGTAAGTGAATAATATCATCCACTACAATATCATTGATACCAATTTCTTGTTCTTTTCCATCTCTTATCACATGCACTTTTGTACTTGAAATAACGGATAATTTATCAATGGTTCTTTTCGAACGTAGTTCTTGAAATGTACTAATGAGTGTATTGACAACAATAATACCAATGAAAGTCACATTTTTATAAGAACCTACTAATATTACTGCAACAGCTAAAACAATATTGATAATATTGAAAAGAGTAAGAGCATTTTCTCTTATAATTTGTTTGGTTGATTTTGTCTTTAAAGTGGTATCAAAATTGACAAGACCTTTTTGAATACGGTCTTCGACTTCTTTGGTTGTTAGGCCTATTTTTTTATTCTCCATGATATCCACCTTCTCTTAAATTACTATATCATAATTTGTTTACTTTTGTCTATTTTTCAATTATACTAAAGGTGAAAGTGAAAGAAGGTATAAAATGAAAAAATTTGGAGCAGTTCTTTGCTCACTCATTCTTATTCCTACTCTTTTCTGTTCTTTTCTTTTAATGAGTTTAGAAGGATTTATGAGTAAGAAAAACATTGAGACAATTCTTGACGAAATGAGTTTCGCAGAAATTACAGAAGAGACATTTCAAGATGATGGTGAACTCTATGAAACCCTAAGTGAATTTGGTATCACAAAAGAAGCTTTCAATGAAGCAATTGATTCAAAAATTATCAAACAAGCAACTTCTGATGTAGTTAACAATATTCTAGATTATTACATTCGAGGAAATGAGAAAGCAGAAATCTTAACGGAGGAACAACTTGAAAAACTTTTGAAAGAAGCAGTTGTTACCTTTGTAGACCTTGCTAAAGTAGAAATACCAAGTGATGTGGAACAAAAAATATATGACCTTGCACGACCAGAACTTCAAAAAATTCAGGAAGAATTTCCAACTGTCAAAGATTTAGAGCAAGCAAGCCCTGAAATGGAAGAAACATTTAGAATTACTAAAATTATTTTTGGGAAAGAAGTCAAACTTGTTCTAGTTCTTCTATTTGCTCTTACTTTCATTGGAATTTTCTTACTTCGTAAAAAAGCAAAGACTTATTTATTCTGTTATGGAGTAAATACACTCATTACAAGTATTTTCTTATATGTTGTCTTTGGATTATTGATGGTGATTACTAAAATGGAATTTACGGGTGCAGAAAATGCACAAATTGCAACTATCTTTCACTCATTTACTTCAAAAGGAATGATTTATGCAACAGTTTTATTAGTACTTAGTATTTTACTATTTATTGCTCATTGCTTTATCAATAAGGAAAAGAAAACAGAAGTAAAAGAGGCTCCTTCAAATTAGAGGTTTTAATGCCTCTTTTCTTTTGCGAAAAAATGGCTTGAATATTAGAAGAAAGAATGCTATAATACAAAAGAACTGATGAAAATCAGTATGGGCTGTTAGCTCAGTTGGTAGAGCAACTGACTCTTAATCAGTGGGTCTAGGGTTCGAATCCCTAACAGCCCACCAAATTGATAATCAACTCAAGAATTTTTTCTGAGTATAAAACTTAAGCGACTTGTCAAAAAAGTCGTTTTTATATTTCAATTTTATATTACCATGTATATAACGGGAGTATGTAACAAATTTTTTCATAAAATCAAAGAGAAATACCTAATTTCATAGAGTTAGAAACTATTAAAAATATGAAGTTTAGTTACCGGCTTATACAGTTGGTATTATTTTATCAGTATGATTAAAATCACAATAACAAGGAATATGATTATGCAATTGTTCGTACTCAAAACTAATTTTTTCTTTTCATTTTACTTTTTTTGAGTATAATAAAAAGTCAAAGAGGTGTTAGAAATGGAAAATTTAAAAACTTTGGATTATCAGCTTTATTATGCATTTCATGGAAATTTAAGTCCACGAGAAATTCAAACTCTATGGAATGAAATTAAATCAAAAAAAGAGATTTTACAAGAAGCATGTGAAGTTGTAGAAAACAAGTGGCATGAAAAAACTTTGAAAAGCAATTTAATTGCCGATACAATTTTAGACGATTATGAACATGTAGACCAAGAAGTTTATCAACAGTTAGTCAATACAGTTTATCAATATCAAGACATTGCAAGATGTGTAGCAGACCGTGAAAGAACTGAAAGTTCCCTTCTAGTAAAAACTTTATGGAACCCTCAACTTCGCCTAACTGATAAGCAAAAAGAATTTGCTTTAAAGGAAGCTATGGAAGCTAAAAGAATACAAATTCATGGAAGTTCGACATTTGATATTCACTATCAAATTTTAAGAAATCCAAATTGGTCTATTTGGGAAAAACAAAAATTAGTCATGGACTTTTGGGATAAGGATGAAGATTATGATGAACGACTAGAAGACTGGGAATGGGATGTTACAAACGACCGAGCAAACTATCAGGGAAATAATTTTCCACCTTTTGATAAATATGAACTTTTTAATGTATATACTTATGATATGCTTTCTAAAATTCATCAAGATAAAGCTACAACAGATAGAATTTGGGAAGAAATGGAGTTTTGCAAATTGATGCACATTTTAAGACCTCAACAATGGGAAAAAGAGGTTACTCCTCAGGTTGCTCCTCAAAAAGTAAAAGTGGGTAACTTAGACTAGTCTTACAAAAAAAAGAACCATTTTTGAATGTGAACCTTTAGGGTAGACATTTTGAATGAGTTCTTTTTTTATTTTCACACATTGTATAATTTTTTATTTGGTTCCAAAAATACGGTCTCCAGCATCACCAAGTCCTGGCAAAATATATTTATTTTCATTTAAAGAATGGTCAATAGATGCACAATAAATTGGAACATCTGGATATTTTTCTTCAACTTTTTTTATTCCTTCAGGAGCTGCGATGATACATAAGAATTTGATTTTCTTAACTCCTTTACTTTTTAAAAGTTCAATGGCATCTATTGCTGAACCTCCTGTTGCAAGCATAGGGTCTAATAAAAACACTTCTCTTTTTTCGATATCTTTTGGGACTTTAAAGAAATAGTTGACAGGTTCATAAGTTTCTTCATTACGATACATTCCAATATGTCCAATTTTGGCATTTGGAACTACAGTAATTACTCCATCAAGCATTCCCATCCCTGCCCTTAGAATAGGTACAAAAGCAAATTGTTCTTCATCAAGACGTCCGGTTTTTATTGTTTCAAGTGGAGTTTCAATTTCTACAGTTTCTAATTTCACATCTCGCATAGCTTCATAACACAAAATCATAGAAATTTCTTTAATGAGTTCTCGAAATTCTTTTGTTCCTGTATTTTTGTCTCTTAAAATTGATAATTTATGGTCTATTAGTGGATGGTTAAGAGATATTGCATTCATAAAATTTCTTCCTTTCTACTTTATTTTGTTTTCTTCCCTTTTCGTGATACTTTTTTAGAGTGATTTTCTTCTTCTTTTTCATCTGGCAATATTAAGTTTAATAAAATTCCGATGACTGCGGCAAGGCTCATTCCTGAAATAGTAATGGATAAATCTCCACTAACAATGGAAATTGTTGCTCCACCAATTCCTAAAACAAGCATTGTAGAAGCAATTACAATATTTTTAGATTTTTCAAAATCAATTTGATTTTTAATTAAAACTTTTAGTCCATTGACAGCGATAAAACCATAGAGGAGCAAAGATACTCCACCAAGAACAGCATTTGGAATTGTGGATATGAGTGCTGTAAACTTTCCTAAGAAACCAATGACAATTGCGATAATTGCAGCAAGTCCAATAACCCAAACTGAAGCAACTTTTGTCATTCCAACTACAGATGTATTTTCTCCATAAGTTGTGTTCGCAGGTCCACCTAAAGCTCCTGCTACAAAAGTGGCAATACCATCTCCTAATAAAGTTTTATCAAGTCCTGGTTCTTTTAATAGATTTTTACCAATGATATGACTTAATGAAGTGTGGTCTCCAATATGTTCACACATAGTAACTAAAGCAATTGGAGCTATCGTCAGCAATGCACTAAAATTAGGCATATAGTTAGCAAATGGAATAATGAATGCTGGTAAACTAAAGAAGCTTGCTTCTAAAACAGGTTTAAAATCAACAAGTCCTACAAAAATGGCCACGATATAACCTGTAATAATACCTATTAAAAATGGAATAACTTTAAAGAAACCTTTTGCTCGTGTCATAGTAAGAGCTGTTACTAAGAAAGAAACACAAGCAACTAAAAGCACTTCCCATTCTAACTTCATCCCTGCAGCAATTCCAATTTGAGAAATCGCAGAAGGAGCAAGTCCAAGTCCAATAATCATAATCATCGGACCAATTACAATTGGTGGAAGTAGTTTATCTAGCCAAGAACTTCCAACAAATTTAATAATAATTGCGACAAGAATATAGATAAGACCAACACACATAATTCCTGTCATTGCCCCACTAATTCCACCTTTCATGTAAGCTGCGGCAATTGGAGCAATAAAGGCAAATGAGCTTCCTAAATAAACAGGAGACTTTGCTTTTGTGCATAAAATGTAAATGAGTGTACCAATTCCTGAGGTAACAAGAGCAACTGGAATTGGAATTACAGTCGTTCCTGCAGCTTGATTTACTAAAATAGGAACTAAAACAGTCGCTCCAAACATTGCAAATACATGTTGTAAGGATAAAACTATCCATTGTAACAGTGGTGGTTTTTCATGTAGGTCTAATGTCATTTTTTTACTTTCCATAAATTCCTCCTTTATAATGACATGAATGAAAGAAAAGTTATAAGTTCTTTGCATAAGAAAAAAGATTCCCTAATAGGAACCTTTAACAAATAGCAATAGTATCTTGTAATAAAACTTGAAAAGCAACAAAAGAAATCCTCTTTTGCATTCTTTTTCCACTTGAATAGTTGTCTTTCAAATTTCTTACTTCCATAACATTTCCTTACACTCTAATCAAATTTTAATATATCTTTCTAAAAATTGCAAGCGTAATTTTTGTTTAGGATAATGTTGTGAATTCTCAAAGTAACGGAAATTATAAGATACCTAGTTTCCATAACAATGAGAATAAGTGTTTCCTTTACTTT
>CANQWT010000045.1 GCA_947627635.1 uncultured Bacilli bacterium | reverse complement strand
AGGAGCATCAAGTACCGGAAACATTACAGGAATCTATGATATTAACGGAGGAGCATGGGAATATACCATGGGAGTACTCAATGAATTGTCAGGTAATACAGCTTCTTCGAATTCAGGATACAGAGGAATGTTGACTGATGGAAGTGAATTTACTGAAAAAGCACGAGAATGGCCAGAAGAAAAATATTATGATAAATATATAACGGATAATGTATTAGCAGCTTGTGGAGGTGTTTCATGTAAAGGACATGCCTTAGGCGAAGTTGCAGGATGGTATGGTGATGGTCCTTGGATGGTAAATGCATCATATCCATGGCTTTTTCGAGGAGGTAGTTGGGACAATGGAGCTAATGCAGGAGTTTTTGCATTCAATGGCGCTTTCGAAGCAGGAAGTGTGAGTGTAGGTAGTTCGTTCCGCCAAGTGCTAACCCCTAATGGAAGTCGGTAGGTTTCTAGTAAAACTTTTTTTGAAAAGTACAGAAATTTGCTATTTGATTTTACTTTTAGATAATCTACTCAAGAATGGAAAAAACTATTGAAAAAGCGATACAAAGATTATCGATTTAATGGTAAACTAGTGTTGAATAGACGACAAACGGTGATTATGCCCTTATGGTGAATGCGACGAACCCATGGTCAAATCGCAGTGGATATCCAGGAGATGGAGCAATGACTGGTGCTTTCCATTTTGGTCGCAACAACGGTAGCGCAAACAGCAATGCTTCGTTCCGCCAGATTATGATTACAAGTAAAAAGATATAACTTGTAAAGTCTATTTGAAATAAATATAAGAGGTCAGTAAGATAAGTAGCACTATGCCAAAATCTTACTCTTTTTTTATTCATTAAAATACGATATAATAAAGGCAAGTAAAAGTTACGAACTAGAAAAGAGGACGATGTTTATGAAAAATAAAGCAATAACATCACGTGATGTTGATTTTGCAAAATGGTATACAGACGTTGTTAAGGCAGCACGCCTTGCAGATTATTCTAATGTAAAAGGATGTATTGTATTTGAACCAAGAGGATATGCACTATGGGAAATGATACAAAGTAAGATGGATAGAATGTTTAAAGAAACAGGACATCAAAATGTATATATGCCTCTTTTAATTCCTGAAAACTTAATGCAAAAAGAGGGCGAACTGATTAACGGTTTTGCTCCTGAAGTTGCTTGGGTAACTCATGGGGGTGAAAAAGAATTAGAGGAACGTCTATGTATTCGTCCAACTAGTGAAACATTATTTAGTGATTACTATAGTCATGTTGTAAACTCATATCGTGACTTACCATTAAAATATAATCAGTGGTGTAACGTTATGCGTTGGGAAAAGGAAACTAGACCATTCTTAAGAAGTCGTGAGTTTTTATGGCAAGAAGGGCATACTGTCCATGAAACAAGAGAAGAAGCAGAAGAAGAAACAAAAAAGATGCTAGGCATCTATAAAACTTTCTTTGAAGACTATTTGGCTATTCCTGTTATTACTGGAAAAAAGACTGAAAAAGAAAAGTTCGCAGGAGCTGAATATACTTTGACAGTAGAAGCTATGATGTATAACGGTATAACCTTACAGTCTGCGACCTCTCATTATTTTGGTCAAAAGTTTGCGAAAGCTTATGATATTTCTTTTAAAGATAGAAACAATGAACTTTCTTACTGTTATCAGACTTCATGGGGGTCTACTACTCGAATGATAGGAGCTTTAATCATGGTTCATAGTGACGATAATGGACTTGTGCTTCCTCCAAAAATCGCACCTGTTCAAGTGGCAATTGTTCCAATTCAAATGACAGATAAAGTCATGGAAAAAGTTGATGAGATTAGAAAAGAATTAGAAAGTGTCGGCATTACTGTAACAGTTGATGATAGTGATAAGTCTGCTGGATACAAGTTCGCCGAAGCTGAAGTTACTGGAATTCCAATTCGTCTTGAAATTGGAGAACGTGATTTAGACCAAGGAAAGCTTGTACTTACAAGAAGGGATACAAGAGAAAAGACGGAAGTTTTACTTTCTTCTGATATCATTACAGTTGTTCAAAATGAAATGCATACAATGCAAGATGAGATGTTTAACCGAGCAAAGGAAAGAAGAGATGCCTTTACCTTTACTTGTCATAACTTAGAAGAAGTCAAATGCCAAATGGAAAAACAACCTGGCTTTATTCATGCAATGTGGTGTGGAGATGAAGCTTGTGAACTTAAAATGAAGGAAATTAAAGGTACGAAATCTCGCTGTATTTTAGAAGATGGTGAAAAAATCGATCATCACTGTGTAGTTTGTGGAAAAGAAGCAAAATATCATGTCGTTTGGGGAATTCAATATTAGAGCGAGGAAAATATGAAAAAGAAAATAGTAATTTGTATTCTAGTTTTCCTTCTTCTTCTATTCCTTTTAGGACTATTTTACTTTCGACCTAAAAAGAAGAAGCTTTTATGGACCATTCGCTCAGACCGTCTTAATTGTCCGACTGTGGTCTTGTCTTTATATAGTGATAATACTTATGTAATAGGTGATAAGGAAGGAACTTATTCGTATGATATCTCTAAAATTATTTCTCAAAATGATCAGTATGAAGAGGATGATATAGGACCTTACATTTTAAGAACACAAGAAGGCAAAACTTATTACGTTTATGATACCAATAAGTATCTTATGGATTTTTTGAAATCAATTGATGTGAATTTAGATACTTGTCAAACATTTTAGTTCGTGAAATCTAATATAAAATCTATTGGATTTTGCTTGAAAATCAAAAGAAAATCAAGTATACTAAAAATAATTTAATAAATGCAAGTGATAGTAGTAATTTAGAATGATTTAATAGAGACTCTATGGCTGGTGGAAATAGAGAAATGGGACTAAATGAACTTGATTACAGAAAGTGCATTTCGGAGTGTTCCGTTATCAAAAAGAGCGCATAGATTCTATGAAGTAAGATGGTACCACCCTTTAGGGTTCTTACAAAATAGGGTCTTTTATTTTTAGGAGGAAAGTTATGCAGGAATTCTATTTGTTTTTAATGACATTTGTATTAGTTTTCCTAATTTATGAACTCTTTGTTGTTCGTAAAGAAAAAAAAGGAAAATCTAAGAAAAAACCAATTGAAGTTCGATTTCTAGAAGCACGATATCATCTCGATTTAAAGAAAACAAATTATAAACAGCTTTTAAATATAGTAAGTTTAGTTAGTGCTTTTGATATTGCACTCATTGTAACAATTATTATGTTTGCGAAGAGTTTTATTTTAGAACTACTTCTAGGAGCAACACTTATCTTTCCAATTATCTTAGTGAGTTATCACTTTGTAGGAACATTTTATCAAAAGAAAGGAATGAAAAAAGATGTATAATTTTAGTGAAATAGAAAAGAAATGGCAAACTTATTGGAAGGAGCATCATACTTTTAAGACTGATGTTTGGGATTTTAGTAAACCAAAGTATTATGTTCTTGATATGTTTCCATATCCAAGTGGAGTAGGACTTCATGCAGGACATGTTGAAGGATATACAGCGACAGATATTGTTTCTCGTATGAAAAGAATGCAAGGATATAATGTTCTTCATCCAATGGGGTATGATTCTTTTGGACTTCCCGCAGAACAATATGCAGTTCAAACAGGAAATAATCCGAATGGCTTTACAGAAAAAAATATAGCATACTTTAGTGAACAGTTGAATTCTCTTGGATTTGATTATGACTGGGATAAGATGGTGGCAACAAGTGACCCTAAATTTTATAAGTGGACCCAGTGGATTTTTAAAAATCTTTACCAAGATGGGTATGCAAAATATATTGATATGCCTGTGAATTGGTGTGAGGAGTTAGGAACGGTATTATCCAATGATGAGGTCGTTGATGGTAAGTCTGAGCGTGGAGGTTATCCTGTAATTCGGAAGAACATGAAACAACTTTGTATTGACCAACCAAAGTTTGCGGAAAAATTACTAGAAGGCTTAGAGGAAATTGATTGGCCTTTATCCACTAAGGAAATGCAACGAAACTGGATAGGAAAGTCTATTGGAGCACATGTGACTTTTAAAATAAAAGACCATGATAAAGAATTTACTGTCTTTACGACACGTTGCGATACCTTATTTGGGGCAACTTATTGTGTTTTAGCTCCAGAACATGAATACGTTCCAATCATTACAACAAAAGAACATAAAAAGGAAGTTGAAGACTATCAAAAAGTATGTGCTTCTAAGAGCGATTTGGAACGAACTGAATTAAATAAAGATAAAACAGGGGTCTTCACTGGTGCTTATGCAATCAACCCTGTCAATGGTAAAGAAATTCCAATTTATATTAGTGACTATGTTTTAGCAACCTATGGAACGGGAGCAATTATGGCTGTTCCTGCTCATGATGAACGAGACTATGAATTTGCTAAAAAGTTTAATATTCCTATCATTCAAGTCTTAGAAGGTGGAGATATTTCTAAAGAAGCTTATACTCAAGATGGACTTCATATCAATTCAGAATTTTTAAATGGTATGAATAAACAAGATGCAATTGATACAATGATAAAGTGGCTTGAAGAGCATCATTGTGGTGAAAGAAAAGTGAACTATCGCTTTAGAGAGTGGATTTTTGCTCGCCAAAGATATTGGGGAGAACCTGTACCTATTGTTCATTTGGAAAATGGAGAAGATTATCTTCTAGAAGATAGTGAATTACCTCTTGTATTGCCTGAGTTAGAAGACTATAAAGGTCACAATGGAAAAGCTCCTCTTGAAAATGCAACAGAATGGGTAGAGTATGTTACAAAAGATGGTATCAAAGGAAAAAGAGAAACTTCAACAATGCCAGGAAGTGCTGGTTCTAGTTGGTATTATTTCCGCTATATTGACCCACAAAATGATGAGGTGTTCTGTGACCCACGCCTTGCGAAGCATTGGTTACCAGTTGACCTTTATATGGGTGGTCCTGAACATGCTGTTGGACATTTAATGTACTCTAGAATTTGGAACCGTTATTTATATGATAAAGGATTATCTCCTGTCAAAGAACCGTTTAAAAAGTTGGTCCATCAAGGAATGATTTTAGGAGAAAATGGAATTAAAATGGGGAAACGTTTCCCAGAATATGCGATTGACCCTAAAGATATCGCAAGAGATTATGGGGCAGATACACTAAGACTTTATGAAATGTTTATGGGACCAATTGAAGCTTCTAAACCTTGGAGTATGAATGGGGTTGTTGGCGCTAAAAAGTTTATTGAACGTGTATGGAGATTTTTCACAGACTTAAGTAACTTGAGTGATGCATCTTTTGAACAACTTACAAAGATTTATCATCAAACTGTAAAAAAAGTAACGGATGATTTTGAAAACTTAGGGTTCAATACAGCAATTAGTCAAATGATGATTTTTGTAAATGAATGTTATAAAGTTGGTAGTTGTCCAAAAGAGTATGCTGAAGGATTTATTAAGATGATTAGTTGTATTATTCCACATGTTGGTGAAGAAATCTGGCAAATGTATGGACATAATGATACAATAGCTTATGAGAAATGGCCTTCATATGATGAAAAGTATTTGAAAGAAAGTGAAAAAGAAATTGCCGTTCAAGTCAATGGTAAAGTAAGAGCAACTATTCTTGTAAAAGAAGAAGATAGCGATAGTGAAATTGAGGAAAAAGCCTTACTTTCAGAAAATGTAAAAAGACATGTTGAAGGAAAACAAATTGTAAAAGTAATTGTCATTAAAGGACGTATTTGTAATATTGTAGTGAAAGATTAGGAGGTTCGAATGATGGGGTTTCAGTACAAATTTGAGATAGAAGGAAAGAATTATGATTTAATTCCACACTATCCAGAAGAACAAGAACTAGATTTAGGTGTGTTAAATCGCCTTTGTTATATGCTAAGGTATGAAGAACAAACGGGTGAAAAGGCACATGTTGGAGAAGGTCATGTTTTTGAAAATTATAAAGGCTATATTGAAGAGGTTTTAAAAACAAGACAAAATGAAATTATTGGAGCAATTCATAAAGAGTGTTATCCAAGAATGCTTGATTTACCATCTTTTGATAGCGAAGAAATTTTATTTCAATACTTATTTCAAAAAGACAAGCTTTCTTTGAGTGAGGAAAATGAACAGAAAATATTTCATTTCTATACTTTAGTGGATAGTGATTTTAAAGGTACATTACTATCTCCTTATGGTGCGATGCTACTAGGAGAAAAAGAATTGCCAACACTTCTTGCAAGAACTATCTGTGAAAAAGAAATGACAAAGACGAAAGAGTTAAAAACACCACTTATCAATGGTAGAATGTTGTTATTGATACGTGATGAGTACTCAAGCACTATGAAACAAGCAATTTTAAATACTTATGATGACGAAGAATTCTCACATGAAAAAAGGAAGCTTGAAAAATTTTATCGTGGATTATCTCTTGCTGTTGCTCTAACAGAAAAGCAAAAAGAATATCTTCAAACCGATTTTGAAAATGCTCAAAATGAGCCTTTCTATCAAGAATATATAGAAGCTTCTAAAGTTTTACCTTTAAATCAAAATAATCAATTGTTACTCAAGACAGCACGAACACTTTGTCTATTAGAAAGTGAAGAAAAAAGAAGAAAACAACCACCAATTTTACCTGTTCATAAAAGAAGGTATAGTGTGAATAAAGTTCCTACGCAGGAATTAGAAAGGAAGTAATTATGGCCAAAGAATATAATACAAAAACTGAGATTACGCGATTTGATGTGGACTGGTTTCGCATTAAATCTGCTTGTATGACGACTATTAGTAAAATCGCAGGAAGTAAAGAACCTCCTCTTGAGTGGAAAAAGAAACTTCTTATTTGTAGACACTCTCCAATTAGAAGGGGCGAAGTTAGTTGGTGTTGGGAGGAAATTCCTTATGCAATTAGTACACATTTCGCAAGACACCATGAAGGTTGTGAAAAATTTATTGGAACAGAAAGGGAAGATAGAACCAAAGTTCCAAGAGAAAATAGAAGTCAAATGAATGTTGTCCCTATGGAAATGGATGCGAACTTGAATGCTTTAATGAGTATTTCTGAACGTAGACTTTGTATGTGTGCCGATGCGACAACTAGGAAGTATTGGGAAGCAGTTGTTGAAGAAATTCGTAAATATAGTGAAGTTGTTGCTTGGGCTCAAGTTCCGCAATGTGTTCGCTGTGGTGGTTGTGTAGAGTTGTTTGGAGACTGTAAGTATTATGAAAATATGATGCAAGGTGTAAGTCTTGAAGACCAAATGAATGTAATGAAACGATATGATATTTATAATGAAAGAGCAAGGCAATTAGTTCTAAAATAAAGAGAAAAGTTTTCGACAGATTTTGTGGAAAACTTTTTTTATACTTTTGTTGGTGAAAATTATGAAAGTGAAACTATTTGATTTTGAAGATGAAGTAGATTTAGAAAAAGCTATGAACCAGTTTTTAGATGATTTAGAAAGTGATATTGTTGATATTAAGTATCAAATTTGTAGTTTTGCTCAAGGAGAAGAACAAATCTATTCATTCTCAGCTATGATTATTTATGAGAAGTAGTTTCAAGTGTGAGTAATTGTTTTTTGATTTCAAGTCCATAAGCATAGCCTGTTAGTGTTTTATTTTTACCGAGGACGCGATGACAGGGGATTAGAATGGCAATTGGATTATTGTGAATAGCCATACCAACTGCTCGACATGCTTTGGGATTTTGAATTTCCACAGCAATTTGTCCATAGGTTTTGGTCATGCCGTAAGGAATTTCTTCTAATTTTTTCCACACAGTCTGTTGAAAACTTGTTCCCTTAGGATTTAAGGGTAAATGGAATTCTTTTCTTGTTCCTCTAAAGTAGTCGAATAACTCTTTTTTGGCTTCTTTCAAAAGAGGAGTTTCTTTTTTAATATATTTCTTTTTATCAAGTGTATCTTGCTGAATAAAACGAACTTCAGTAATTTTTTGATTTTCTTCTGCTACTAGGATTTTAAAAGTTTCATCCTCTAATATTTGATAATAAATCATTTAAACTTCCTCTTTC
This sequence comes from uncultured Bacilli bacterium, assembly GCA_947627635.1. Lineage (GTDB taxonomy): Bacteria > Bacillota_I > Bacilli_A > RF39 > UBA660 > CANQVB01. The sequence continues at coordinate 2,514 of CANQWT010000045.1, read as the reverse complement.
GATTTCGCCTGACATAGTAAATAACAAAGAGGGTAACACATAACAGTATCACTAGTACGAAAACATATTCCTTCATAATTGTTTCAATCAATTTCCAATGTTTTCCAAGACTATTGCCCAGTAAAATTAAGACAGTATTCCAAATTCCACTTCCAATGATAGTATAAAAGATAAACTTAGGAAGAGGCATATCACTCATTCCCGCAGGAATAGAGATTAAACTTCTTACAATTGGAATAAATCTGCCTCCTAAAACAGCCCACTGTCCATAAGTATCAAACCACTTATCAGCTTTGTTTACATTTTTCTTTTTCAAATGAATGGCTTTCCCAAATTTAGAAGATGTAAGTTCTAATAACTTCTCTTTGTTGAAGATTTTTCCAATTCCATAAAGAAATAAAGCTCCAAGGAAAGAACCTAAAGTTGCACTTATGATAACTCCTAAAATTGATAAATGACTATACGTTGTAATAAAACCACCAAAACCTAAAATCACTTCAGAAGGAATAGGTGGAAAAATATTTTCTAGTAAAATCAGTATAAAAATAGCACTATAGCCAAACTGGTTCATAAACGAAAGAATAAATTCTTGCATAACTTCCTCCTTTCCTTTATTTTATCATAAAAAAAGAAAGACTTGCTTTCTAAAGTTTTTCTTTACGAATAGTTTTTATGCCATAGTAATTTGGAAAAGACTTTTTGAAAAGAGCATAGTAATTTTTATGGATAACATAGTCAAATTCTCCAACTAATTCTACGACTTTACCACCAAAGTTTCTTTTGAATAAAAAGCTTCCATACATAGGACTTTTAGGGTCAAAATTTCCTGAAATTTCATAGAGATTATATAAATCAAAACCATTTTCTTTGGCATATTTTAACATTTCATAATGGAGGGTAATTGAAGCATCTAGCTTTTTCCATTCTTCAAACGTTCCACCATGTAAGGCAATGATTTCATTTCCATAAAGAACCATGAAATAGCCACCTAGTAAAATTGTTTCACCTTTTTCTTGGAAGATAATTTGATAAGCTTTTATTTTTTCTTCTAGTCTAATAATCTCATCTTCTTGTTCTGTTTTCTCTTTGTCATGATTATCGTTGTCACTTTCTTGAAAAGCATCATGATAATAGTTTTCTTTGACCTCTTTTAATTGTTCTTCAAAAGTTGCAATAGCCTCTTTAGGATGAAGTTCTACAACTGCCATTTTTAACTGGTCTTGTGGAAAATTAGAAAGTAAATCTTCATAAAACCGTTTTGTATATTCAAGAGTATGATATTTGTCACTTGTTTCTTTCATAATAGATACAAAAGAATCTAACTCATCATTTTTAAGAAAGCGAAAATGGATTCCTTCACGTTCGTTTCGATGAATGATTTGTCTTGTTTTATCACTCATTTCACTGACTAATTCTTCTAGTTCTTTACCTCTTGTATCAATTACATAAAGCCATCTTGGTTGAACAGTATTTCTAGTAAAGTCATCTCCGACATGAATGAAACCGATTTTTTCAAGGAGTTTGACAATAGAACTGTTGTCACGTCCTCCTTCTTGTAGTTCACCATCTCTATCACGGTCAAACCAAGGAATATATGGGTCAATTTTTAAAGAGATGCCATTCTTACTTTTGATAAAGGAAATAATATCTTTGGTAAAGTTTTGAACAAGTTCTTCGTTTTTATAATCAATTAAAAAACCACGAGGTGCATAAAAATAGCGCTTTTTTAAGATAGAAGTGTCATGTGATAACAAAAGAGTAGCGCAAATAATTTCATCCTTTTCTTTATAACCTACAAAATATGCATGCCATCCGTCTTGTTCCATGAATTTTGCCCAAGAAGAACTTTGTTGAAAATTATTGTGTACATGATTTTTTGCGAAAGTATCAAACTCTTGTTTTTTTAGCTCAACAACCATGATATCACCTCTATCGTATATTTGTTACATTATATCATGATTTATTTATTCTTCCAATTGTTTTTGGGAGATTCAACATATTTTAGAATGAGAAATATGGTAAAATAATATTGAATAGACGAAGAGCGGTGATTATGCTGTTATGGTGACTGCGACGAAACCATGGTTTGAACGTGGAGGTCAGCATGTTGATAATGCAAACTCAGGTGTTTTCGCATTCAACAACAACTATGGTAGTGTGAACACGAACATTTCGTTCCGCCAAGTATATGATTACAAGTAAAAAATATCATTTGTAAAGTCTATTTATAAGAAAAAAGAAAAGTAAGATGAGTAGAGCTTCTCTAAAATCTTACTTTTTATTGTGAAATAAAAAAATAGGCACTCTACAGCATTGTTAGAGTGCTACCCAAATATTTTAAGGTGACATCACTTGTGAACCAAATGTTCCTCTTTTTTATGTTATGCAAGATATCTTGCTAGATACATCATAACATAATTTAGGCTTACTTACCGTCAAAAACGTTAACTACAGAGATAACTTACCGGTGATAAAGGAAGTTATCTTTATTTTATTAAGTTACCGTAAAATAAG
>CANQWT010000044.1 GCA_947627635.1 uncultured Bacilli bacterium | reverse complement strand
ATTTCAAGTAGCCTATGAATGATTATACATAATCACAAAATCTGCTTGCGCACCTGTTGCATCCATCACGCAGATATCATCACCGTATCTCATCTATTCTTTTTTATCATATCATTCTTTTTTCTCTTTTTGTAAATTTTCTGTCCTGGAAGCATTCAAACTCATTCCTAGTGTAAAAATATAAGCAAGAATATAAACCCATAACAGTAAAATTAAAATATTAGATATACTTCCATAAAATAAATCATAATGAGTAAGTTGTTCTACATAGATAGCATAAATTTTTGTTGCAACCAACCAAGAAATAGTAGTAAAACCTGCCCCTATTGAAGTTGTATAACTCTTAATTGGAGCATCTGGTGCTATGGTATAAAGTAGTTTGATATTAAAGTAGATTAAAAATAAAGATACTGGATACTCTAAAATCATATAAATCTTATTTAAAACTTCAGAAACAGCTTTATTTCCAATTCCTTCACTTACCATATCCATAATTGCATTTCCAAAAGCTGGAACTAACAACAAGAAGAAAATCAAAAAGACTAAGATAATGGTCATTAAAATTGCTTTAATTCTTCTTTTAATCATATCATCATCTTCAATTTTATAAATTGTATTAGAAGTAATAATCATAGAATGAGCTCCATTACTTGCGAGTAAAAAGGCTGAAACATAAAAGACAATGGTATTGAAACTTAAACTTTTCCCTGATGCGATAGGCATCAAAACAGAAAGAGCTGAATGTGGTATAACAGATTCTAACGCATCAGATAAAAAATTGGTTGAAACAGAAAAAGAAGATGCAATAGCTCCGATTAGTGCGACAATTGGAATTAAAGACACTACAAAGAAGAAAGCGAGCTGTCCTGGAAGTACTCGCATTTCAGGTCTTTTAATATTTTCCAATACTTTTCGCAAAAATCGACGAACTCGCATATTCTTCTCCCCTATTTATTTTATTTCATCAAACCTTGTTTTTTAGACATCATTTCAAGTGTTGCTTCGTTAATCGCATCATCTAATGATTTAATTGAATCTAAAATCATACTATATCCAACACCAGCTCCAAATTCATAAGGTAATTCTTTCATTTCTTTTTCAAGCTTCATTGAATAAGTTTTAACTTGTTCTTCACTATAACCTACTAAGTAGATTAAGAACTCATTTCCATCTGTTCTTATGATTTCACTATTTTCAAGTTGAGTATTCACTAAGATAGATGCTGCCTTAATAATCAGTTCATCACCTTTTTCATGTCCATAGTTATCATTGACATATTTAATGTTATTCAAATCAACCATTACAATAGCTTGTGGATATACTTTTGATGCTTCCCATTCAGGTACTTTTTTATTGAGATAATTTCGATTTTTTAAGGATGTTAAAATATCTGTATATTTATGACGGTCTTCTTTTCTTACTTTCTTAATCTTTCGTTTATGTTTCATATAAAGATAGAAAATTAAAAGTGCAACTAAAGGAAGGGCAACCAATATCAAAATAATGATAAAGAGTTGTTCAAACGTACTTTTCTCTAAAATACTATAGTTAATGCTTTCAAGTCCACTATTCCTATAATTATAGTAAGAATTGGTATTGATAATATAGTTAAATAAATCATAGAAAGCCTGATTTCCTTTTTTCTTCACCATGAATTTATAGTCATTCATCATTGTATCCACATACAAAAGTGTATAATCTTTGAACTTACTATTTTGATAACTTGTATAAACTTCTTTATCTACAACCAATACTTTATTTCCTGCTTTAGAAACTAATTCATCAATATTTTTAAAGGTTGTAATGGATGCTCTTGCATTATTTTCAAAGTAATTGTACAATGAATCTTCTTTTAACATGGCAATACTTTCACCCTTTAAACTTTCAAAAGAATTGATGATATGTTGGTCTTTTGCTTTTCCTAAAATAACATATTCTTCAACGAAAGTAGAAAGTGTTGCTAGATACTTTTCATCTGTTAGATTATAGTAATCAAAGTAGACATCAACGTCTCCTTTTTCTACTGCTTTTTCAAGAGCTTTTTTATTTGGATACTTTTTAAATTTAAAGGAAATATCAGTAAGTCTTGCTAATCGGTTAATGTATTCTCCAGCAATTCCTGCAAAGTCTCCTTTGTTCATCACCTCATAAGGCATATTTTCTACATATCCATATACATAATTCTTAGAAATTAAGTCAGCTTTTTCTTTTGCACTTAAATCTTTTTGTGTAATGTAATAGTTCAAATACATTTCATTGTACTCATCAATATAAGAATTTTCTTTCCATTTTTGAAAATACTTTTTAACAATACGATTTAACTTTTCATTTTTATCACTCAAAGTTAGAACTACTTTTTTAGAAAGTTCTGTGAAATAGTAATTGATAGAATAGTCTGTTTTTCCAAGAGTATTATCTAAATACATTAAGTTTGGAAGAATAATCATGGACACTTCTCCTTGGTCTAAGCCTTGAAAAAGTGTAGTAATATCATCATAAGATTTAAAGGCTAAGTTGGTACCACTCTTTAAGTAGTAACTAACTTCAGCAATATCTTCTTTAAATACTCCTAAAGTCATATTCTTCATATCATCTACATGGTTAATTCTTTGATACTGTTTTCCAAGAGCAATATAGCCATCTGTAAACAATAACATATCTTTAGAAGTTAATTTTTCTTCATTATCTAAAATTCGAAAACGATAACTATCCGTTGTAGGAGCACTCTCTTTAGAATATGGAATACGGTTAAATTCTAGTTGCACATCTTTTTCAAAGTCATCTAAAAAATGAAAGAATACACCTTCTCCATCCATTCCATAAAGAGGATAATTGTTAATCACTTCAAAATCCACAATTGTTTTATTGTTTTCTTCTATCCATCTTTTTTCTGAAACAGTCAGTGCTGTTTTTGCATCTTGTCTATTATAATATCCAAATACCCCTAAAAAGACAAAAAAGATAATTAAGCAAGGAATAATAATTAAATTTTTCTTTTTCATAAAGTACTCCTATCTATCCTTGGTAAAGGAAAATTGCTCTTTTTGATGATGTTTATAGGCAATAATTGGGAAAGATGCATCATCATTTGTCTTCTTTAAAAAGACTTGAATATCATAATATTTTTTTTGCTTTTCATCAAGTTGTTCTAATACTTTATTAGGAAGACTTCTTGCTTGGTCTTTGGAAGCTTCATCTTTTAAAGTTACTGTAACATTTATAAGACGTCCTTTTAGTTCAGCTTTAGCTTTTTCTACAAATTCTTCACTTCCAAGTTCATGTTCAATGGTTTCATACTTTTGAGATGGAATTTTTACCTTCTCAATACCATCTAGACGATTTCCATAAATTGCTTCTCCTTTCGTTGGAAAGAAAACATTCACAATTTGAGCAAGTAACACCGTCAATATAATAAAAATACAAAGTATAATAATCACATATTTATTTTGTTTACAGAATTTCTTAAAATCTTTCATTTCTTCAATAACTCCTTATCGTATTCTATTATACTAAATCATTGATAAAATTTCAACCAAAGAAAAAGAGCATTTTATAGCCCTTTTATTTCCTTTTTTACTCCTATTTTGCTGTTTTAATTTTGCTTCTTTAGAATTTCAAGAAGCATCTCATTAGCAAGTTTTGGATTGATACTTCCCTTTGCTTCTTTCATGACTTGTCCCATCAAATATTTAATGGCTCTATCTTTTCCTAAAGCATAATCTTTTACACTTTCTGGATTAGCATCAAGAACTTTTTGAATGAGTTCTTGAACAAATGAAGTATCTGTAATATTTTGAATATTTTTCTTTTTCATAATTTCTTCGATGGTCATATCTTTTTCTAAAACATCCTCTAAAATATCTTTAACATTTTTACTTGAAAGTTCACCACTTTTTATTTTAGAAACTAAATCTAAGAACTTTTCATCAGTTAAGTGCGTATCTTTTAATTCCATAAAATTCTTATTTAAATAGGAAGAAATGTCTCCTAATAACAAGTTGGAGGCGATAACAAAGTCGAGTTCTGTTTCTATAAAAGTATTGAGATAAGTTGCAAGAACTCGGTTGGCAATTAACTTTTCAACGTTAATCTTTTGAATGCCTCTATCCAAATAGATTTTTCGAATTTCATTAGGGGTCATTGGAATACTACTTAGAGCTTCTTCTATTTGTTCATCATCTAAAACTATGTAAGGAATATCCGGTTCAGGGAAATAACGATAGTCGTTTCCTGTCTCCTTAACACGCATTAAAACTGTATCATTTAATTTATCGTCAAATCTTCTAGTCTCTTCAAGCAAAGTCTTACCTTCTTCTAAAAGCTTTTCTTGACGAAGGACTTCTTTTTCAATAGCAAGTCCGACATTTCGAATAGAACCAATATTTTTAATCTCACATTTTGTTCCAAGTGTTTGACTGCCTGATAAAGCAATAGAAACATTCGCATCACATCTCATAGAGCCTTCTTCAATTTTACAGTCACTAATATCACCATAAAATAAAGTTTCTCTTAGTTTTTCAAGATATAAAACTGCTTCTTCTTTTGTATGCATACAAGGTTTAGTAACAATTTCAATTAAAGGAACACCAGCTCGATTAAAATCAAGAAGACTTACTCGTCCTTTATGGGCACTTTTACAAGTATCCTCTTCCAAATGAATTTCTTCAATTTCAATTTTTTTACTGCCATTTTCTGTTTCAATTTCAATAAAACCACCTCGACCAATTGGTGTACGATTTTGAGTGATTTGATAGTTTTTTGGATTATCTGGATAAAAGTAATTCTTACGGTCAAAGTGCATTTTTCTACTTAAATCACAGTGAAGCAAATGAGCAGCTCGTATTCCTTGATTGATGACTTCATGATTGACAGTTGGAAGTGTTCCAGGATAACCTAAATCAACAACTGTCGTCTTTGAGTTTGCACTTTTACCATAGCTGTTTTCACTACTAGAGAAAAATTTACTCTTCGTCCTTACTTCTACATGGACTTCAATTCCAATTGTTGCTTCGTATTTAGTCACTACATTTACCTCCTTCCAAATCTAGTGCAAGCTCTTTTTCAAGATAACTTGCAAGTTGATAGATTTTAGCTTCTTCAAAAGGAGCACCTATAATTTGGATACCTATAGGTAAGTGGTCCTGATTTAATCCTGCGGGTAAATTGAGTGCAGGAAGTCCTGCCATATTTGCGGGTATAACCAAAACATCATCCATAAAACTTTTAAGTGGGTCCTCCTGATTTTGTCCAAGAGGATAAGAAGCCGTTGTGGTCGTTGGAGCAATCAATAAATCATAAGTTTCAAAAGCTTTTAGGAAACTTGCTTCCATATCATCACGAATAGATAAGGCTTTATTATAATAAAGTTTAGCTTTGGAACTAGATAGAAGACTTGAACCAACCATAATACGACGTTTTACTTCATCTCCAAAGCCTTCACTTCTTGTAAGCTCGTATAAATCATCAACACTACCTTCCTGTTTTGTTCGATAACCATAACGAACTCCATCAAATCTTGCAAGATTACTACTTGCTTCACCCATCGCAATAATTTGATATAAAGGTACTGCTTGTTTTAAGTAATCGATATCAACAAGTTCTACTGTATTTCCGTTTTTCTTTAAAAGAGTAACAACATTTTCGAAAACGTCTTTGACTTCTTGACTGACAATATCACTGACTAGATAAGAAGGAATTCCAATTTTTAAATCATGAATATCACTTCCTATTAGTTTGGTGTAATCTTCTACCTTTTTACTAGAGCTTGTTAAATCTCTATCATCACGCCCTGAAATCACAGAAAGTAGTAAAGCATTTTCATAGACATTTCTAGTCATTGGTCCAATTTGGTCTAAGCTTGAGGCAAAGGCCACTAAACCATAACGTGATACTCTACCGTAGGTTGGTTTCATTCCAACAAGTCCTGTGTAACTTGCAGGCTGACGAATAGAACCTCCCGTATCACTTCCTAAAGAAAGTGGAACCATTCGTGCAGCAACTGAAGATGCACTACCTCCACTAGAACCTCCCGTAATATAAGCTTTATTCCATGGATTTTTAGGTGCACCAAAATAAGATGTTTCACTGGTTGAACCCATTGCAAACTCATCCATATTGGTTTTGCCGACAATAATCATTTTTGAAGACTTTATCTTTTCAATGACTGTCGCATCATAAATTGGTATAAAGTTTTCTAGTATTTTTGAAGCACAAGTTGTCCTGATATCTTTAGTAATAATATTATCTTTAATCGCAATTGGAATTCCCCAAAAAGGTCCATCTACTTCTTCCTGCTCTAGTTCTTTGGCAGTTTGATATGCTTCTTCTTTACAAAGAGTGATAAAACAATTGAGGTCCATATTTTCATCAATACGAGCATAAACTTCATCCAAAAGCATTGTAGGTGTAAGCTTTTTTTCCTGATATAATTGATGAATTTCATCAATGCTTAAATCTAAATATTTACTCACTTAACATCACCGGCACTTCCACAAATTTGCCATTTTTGGCTGGGGCATTTTGTAAGACTTCTTCTTGACTTAACATCTCTTCCACATGGTCTTCTCTTAACGTTGTATCTTCTTTCCATGGTGCAATTAAAATCTCATCATTATACCCTTTGATTTCATGTATTTCATCGACACTTTCAAATAACTTTGCTAAACTAACACGATATTTTTCAACTTCATCATCTGTTAATCTGATACGTGCAAGATGTGCAATATGTTTAACTTCTTCTTGACTTAACTTTTCCATAAATCTTCTCCTAACGTTCTTATTATAACACAAATTATTCTTTCTTTTGGATAAATTCATCTAAAAATGCTTCTTGAGCAAGTCCTATATCTTGATACTTTTGAACAAGCTTTAACATTCTTTCACTTACAAAATAAGTATCAAGTAATAATAACTCTGGATATTTTAAAAGTACTTGTTTAAAGTCTTTGAATTGTAAAGAAGAAAGAACAATGATTTTTTCTTCTAACTCTTCCTGTGAAAGTTCCTTTAATTTTGGTTCTTTTTTTAAAATTCGCTTTTGTTCTTTTAACGAAAAAATGGAAGAAAAACTTGATTTATTTTTCTCACGAAGAAAAGCATTTACTACTTTTTTTCCCATAAATCCCCCTGTTTGCCCTTTATCATATCATGTTTTTATTAAAAGGCAAGAAAAAAGAGAAAATCTTTAAGAGCTTCGCTTTTAAGATACAAATTTTCCTATTTCTAATTTCAAAAGATTGAATTTCTAAATCACTTTATACGTTTTTTCTATATCAATAATCATACAAACACAGACTTTTTTGAATACATTCTTTTTATTGACATAAACTTTACCAAGGTGACGAAAAATGAAAATCAATATAAAACGACTTTTCTTGTTGTTGATCACAACTTTATTTTTACCAATTACAATCTATGCAGATGAAAACTCTTCTTTAATTCCCAATGCCAAAGCTGGTATTTTAATGGAAGCAGATACTGGACAAATTCTTTTTGAAAAGAACAAAGATACACCTCTTGCCGTAGCTTCCATGACGAAGATGGTTGCTCAAATCATTATTTTGGAACAAATTGAACAAGGAAAATTAAAATGGACAGATACTGTTAAAGCAAGTAGTAATGCAAGTGGGATGGGTGGAAGTCAAATCTATTTATCCACAGGAGAAGAGTTGACTGTTGAAGAAATGATGAAAGGAATTTCTATGGCAAGTGCAAACGATGCTACTGTTGCGATGGCAGAACATATTAGTGGTACGGAAATTGCTTTTGTCAAAAAAATGAATGAAAAAGTCAAAAGTCTAGGACTTAAAAACACCCAATTTAAAAATGCCACAGGACTAGATGAAGAAGGACATTACTCTAGTGCTTATGACATGGCAATTATTGCCAAAGAACTTTTAAAGCATCAAGAAATATTACGTTTTTCTTCTCTTTATGAGGATTATTTAAGAAAAAATACTGAAAATCCATTTTGGTTGGTCAATACAAATCGACTTTTGCGTTCTTATGAAGGAGTAGATGGTTTAAAAACAGGACACACTGATGCTGCGAAATACTGTCTTGCAGCGACTGCGAAAAAAGAAAATTTACGACTGATTGCCATTGTTTTAGGAGAAGAAAATAGTAAAACTAGAAACAATGAGGTTGCATCCCTTCTTGATTATGGTTTTCAAAATTTCCAAATGCAACTGTTGAAATCTAAAGATGATGTGATGAAAAAAGTTAAACTTGAAAAAGCAAATCAAAAAACTTTAAAATTATACCCTTTAGAAGATATTGGCATTTTAAAGAAAAAAGGTGAAGAAAAACAAGAATATCAATATCAAATTCAACTAGATAACTTTAAACTTCCTATCAAGAAAAATCAAAAACTAGGAACAATTCAAGTGAAGTTCAACCAGAAAACAGTTAAGAAAGTAGACCTTGTTTCAAAAAAAGATGTATTGCCTCTTTCTTTTATGAAGCTGTTTACGAAAGTTCTTAAAAAGATGGTTAGTGGTGCTTAATTATACTGTTTCGTTTATGTTTGTTTAATTTGTCGAATGAAAGTTTTGTCTTGTTTTGTCGAAATGCTTGAAGATATGCCTAAAACTCTATATGATTATGAAAAATCAAAGAGGTGATGAAATGCTAGGAATTTCAAGAGAAGTCTATCGAGGGATTTTATATCTCAGAATGAGTGGAAGTTTTACTAAAAACACTTGTGAGAGTTGGAAGAAAGAATTAGACCAATTATTTTATCAACAAGGGCTTCACTATTTTGTTTTAAATTTTCAAGATGTAGATGATTTTGATATGAAGAGTTTATCTTTATTAAGGAATAAGATTAAAGAAATTTGTTTACACTGTGGAAAAGTAGCTGTTTGTGGAATTGATTTTAAAAGTGATAAGAGAACTTTTGAAAATGAGAACTTGTATGTAGTAAACGATGAATGGGATGCTTGGAAATACTTATATCTATAAAGGAGACAGAAAAATGAGTGACAAAGAATTGGAATTAGTAATGGAATATGAAGAAGAGGTTCAAAAAGTGGTACGAAAATATACAGGTTATTTTGACCAAGATGATTTGTATCAAGTTGGAATGATAGGACTTATGAAGGCAGTTCAGCATGTGGATTATGATAAACTTGAGCAATTTAAGTTTTATGCTAGATATTATATTCAAGGTGAAATCAATCAATTCTTAAGAGAAAACAATATGATTAAACAAAGTAAAGAGCAAATTGCTCTAAGAAGAAGATATAATAGTATTAAAGAAAGCTTAACTCAGCAAATGGGAAGATGTCCTACTCTTGATGAAATGGCTTTGAGTTTAGAAATTTCCAAAGAAGATGTGGAAAAAATAGAACAGTCTAATATTGAGGTAAGAAGTCTTGATTATCAACAAGAAGATGAGGATAATAATCTCTATTCTTATATCAAACATGAAGAAAAAGCTTATCGAGATGACTATCAAGATTTATATCAAGCAATTGATACTCTTCCAAGTCCGGATAAAGAAATTATCATTGCCCAGTTTTTTCAAGACTATACTCAGCAAGAAATTGCAAACGAACTTGGCCTTTCACAAGTACAAGTCTATCGTAAAAAAGAACATGGGTTACAATTGATTAAACAAAAAGTAGCTTAAAAAAAGAAGATTTTAGAATATTCTACTCATCTTCTTTTTTGTTGGTTATGAAATAGACTTTACAAATTATATTTTTTACTTGTAATCAGAGACTGGCGGAACGAGTTGTTTGAGTTCGCATTACCGTTTGTAATACCGGATGCGAAAACACCTGCAAGCTCCTCATTGTTATGGTTACCACCTCGAACAAACCATGGGTTCGTCACAGTCACCATCCCAGCGTTATCACCGTTCTTCGTCTATTCTTTTTTATTTTAACATAATCATAAATACAACAAAAGCTAGTATTCACAATTTAAATCAGGTTTTAGTTGGACGTTATTTTTGTAAGGTCCATCTGTAATTGGTGTAGAACCATTCTTCCAATTTATTCCATTTCTATAATATATGGGTATTGTACTTGATGTTGTGTATACATCTATGGGTGAAGCAAATTCTCCTCCACAAATATTCACTTTTGTATTTCTATTATTTACCTCTACAAAAATAGAATAATTTGTTCCTTTAAAATATCCGCCATAGATATTTGTTTCTCCTCCTGGTGCATCTGTCATATAAGCATAATGATTACTTATAAAACTTCCGCCATAAATATTGATAATTCCGTTATGACTTCCACCATTATTTTTTACTGCTGCAGAATTATTACTATAAATACATAATCCTTTATGATAGTCTTCTATATTGGAAGTACAATTGTCTGCCTCTTCTCCCATAATATTTACTACAGGATATTCTTCATTATAATTAGCTGCAGCTTCAATGGTCGAATGACATCCATCAGGGGTATTCGAGCCATAATATCCATTTATAATTGTAAGTTTTGCATTGCTTTGTGCACACATCAATTCGCTATGTGGAGTAGTAGCATTAGAAAGATTGATGACAGTACCTCCACTTTCTTTTGAACTTTTTAAAGTTATATCACAATTCTTACCAAAAACAATAGTACATCCCATAATATTATTTTTAGGATTAAAAGAAATCACATGTCCGTTTAAATCTATTGTTCCTGTTTTGTCCGTAAATTCTATTCGCTCGTCTATATAACTTTCGTCTT
>CANQWT010000043.1 GCA_947627635.1 uncultured Bacilli bacterium | reverse complement strand
CCTCCGTTGATATCATATATTCCTGTAATGTTTCCTGTACTACTTGCTCCAGCACCTGCATAGCCTTGTCCTTCTCCTTGCGATGTTGTATCGTTATATTTATAAAGACAACTTGCTGCCATAATTGCTGTTCCTTGTCCACTTGAACATCCTGTTTTATAGCCATTGAAATTATTCATGTAGACTTGTTTATTTTCTCCAGTGTAGAGTGGACTACCATATTTTCCATACTTACTTTGGGTTAAATAACTGATTAGTGCCCATTCACTATCTTTTGAGGCATGTGCATCATACGTAGTTTGATCAAATCCATAGATATTTCCTGCTTTTGTTATTCCCATAGATACTAACTCTAATGTGGATACTCGGATATTTACCCATGAAGTAATGTCTGGTTTTATAATAATTAAGTTATCAGTTTCTACATCCCCTGGACTTATTTCTGTAACTGAACCTGTTTCAAATTTACCTACCCATATTCCAGATAGGTTCTTCTCCCCAAAGGTAAATCCTGGAGGTGTATACCATTCGCTTACTTTCTCTCCCTTATCATATTGAGCTGTACCATTATCTGTAGTAGAGGTGGAGATAAACTTCACATCTATCTCCCCTGGCAATGTCTTTGTTGGTTCATCTTTTCTTCCTTCTTCTTTCTTTCCATAGGGTTGTTGTATGGTGTAACTATATCTTGGTATCCACACATACATCTGAAGTATGTCATCCATATTTACCTTTGTTCCTGCTTCTGCATTCTTGTATGTCTCTCTACTTTCATTCGTTACTGTTACTGCATTCGCCCACATTTGTCTTTCATAATCATACCACCTACTTGATATATCTGCCTTTACCCAATTATATCCATTGTATACGACTGGGATCATATTGTCTGATAAGACTGGAGGATTAGGTTCTCCATTTTCATATTCTCCTGTATTTTGTACTCCTTCTACTCTTATCTTCCCGTAGAATACTTTACCTTGGGCATCGTTACCCGCATCATAGTTTAACCATATCTTTAATTCATAACTTATCTTTTCTGTTCCACCTATTGTTCCCCTATCTAAAAGTCTACTACTGTCTAGTGTTTCTGTATTATACATACTGTCTATTTTTAGCTCATATCTTATATCTTTCTCTTCTAATTCTTCACAAATACTACACTCTTTCATTGCTTCACTATCTGTATCTAAATAAATAGAATAATCTATTTTTTGATTTCCCTTATTTTCTAATGTGAAGGTATAAGCATTTTCTTCTTTACCCTTTTCATCCTTTACTGGAACTGTATTTTCTATTTGGAGGCCTTCATTTGTTTCGTCTAATATTAGTTCTAATTTATTTCCTACAATGGATACTTTCTTTTCTCCTCTTAATGTTATATGTAACCACGCATAAGTTACACCAATTAAAAGAACAATTGTAATTGCTAATAATCCTACTAAAATTTTTTCTCTATTTTTATTTTTTCTTTTTTCCATACTACACCTCTTTAATCTTTCGGTTTCTTTCCTTTCTTATTTTGTACGATTTTTCCGTAATTATCGGGTAAAAAAATAATATCATCATATTTTAAGCCACTAGCTCTTAGAATATTTTCTATAATTGGAACATCCGGAAAAGTTCTATATGCTTCGTAATTCTTAACTGTATCAACACTTACGTTATATAGTTTACTTGCTTCTTCTTGTGACCAAGCATTATTAACTCTTAATGCTTTTAAAGTAAATTTCTTTCTCTGTTCCATGATTATACCTCCTTATATTTTTATATTACTACGGTCTAACCGTTGTGTCAATATATCTTTACGCCTTATTCGTAATAAATTACACATAATAGTTGATTTTTTACCCTTTTAGTCGTATTATTAAGACGTGGGAGGCTAATATGAGTGATTTGGGAAATAAAGAAATCTTCGCAAAAAATTTAAGATATTATATGAACTATTATGAAAAAGACCGTATTAGCATTTGTGATGAATTGCATATTCCATACACTACTTTTGCTGATTGGCACAATGGTATTACATATCCAAGAATAGATAAAATTGAAATGTTAGCAAACTATTTTAATATTAAGAAATCTGACTTAATTGAAAATAAGTATAAAGATGAAGTACCAGATGAGTTAGAAGTCTTATTTCATAAATATAAAAATTTGTTGTCAGAGGATGATAGAGAAACAATTAAGTTCATAATTGAACGCGCTAGAAAAAAGCACGAAGAAGAACAGAAAAGTAGTAAATAAAGTCTTTTAAAATATTGTCAAACTTATGGCAATATTTTTTTGTCTGAATTTTTGCTTTTATTTATCTATAATAAATATTGAAAGGAGAGAACGACTATCAATTAAAATTCGACAGTTGACATTTCTTAACATTTTTCCCAAGCGGGAAAAATGTTAATATTTGTAAAGTGAAAATTCAAAGAAAACATTATAATATAAGGTAGGAGGTGTTCGATTATGAACGAAATTATGGAATACAACGAAAAAATATTTGAAAACATTAAACACATTGACGAGTTTGGAAAGGAATTTTGGTATGCAAGAGAACTACAAAAAGTACTAGATTATAATGAGTGGCGAAAGTTTAAGGGAGTTATTGGAAAAGCTAAAGAAGCTTGCAAAAGTAGTAATATCAATACTTTGTACCATTTCATTGACACCGAAAAAATAATAAAAGTAGCTCAGGGTGCTCAACGAAAATTGGCAGATTATAAGCTATCACGATATGCCTGTTACTTAATTGTTCAAAATGCTGACCCAAGGAAAGAAAGTGTGGCACTTGGACAAACCTATTTTGCGATACAAACAAGAAAACAAGAAATTAGTGAGAAAGAATATAGTGAGCTTACTGAGGATGAAAAAAGATTTTATCAGAGAAATTTAACGAAGAAAGGTAATTTTTCTTTAAATCAAACTGCGAAAGATGCAGGAGTTAAGAACTTTGACCAATTTCATAATTTTGGATATAAAGGTTTATATAATGGTGAAACTGCAGATGATATTGCCAAGAGAAAAGGTCTAAGATATCGTGAAGATATTTTGGATAATATGGGAAGTGATGAGCTAATTGCTAATCTGTTTAGAATTTCACAAACAGAACAAAAACTAAAAAGAGAAAATATAAAAACTGAAAAAAGCGCAAACAGTACACACTATGAGGTTGGAAAAGAAGTACGCAATACAATTGAAAAACTAGGTGGAACAATGCCAGAAAACTTGCCAACACCTAAGAAAAGTTTGAAAGAACTAGAAAAAGAAAAACGTGAGAAAACATTAAAAGAAAAAGCTTGAAAGCTAATAATATCAATGCTTTAGACCATTTTACCGGTGTGGGAAAAATGGTTCAATTTTATTCAAACAATATAAAAAGAAGTTTTTTTATCTTATAACTTCTTTTACTGTGGATAAATAAAAATCATTCTATCTCTTCCCTGCATATCCTTTAAACATTCAACTTGAATATTTTCCAAATATTTCCTGGCAAGTGATGCTATTGCATCTTTTTGTTCACAGCCTATTTCAAAAGCAATTAAAAACTTAGAATTTAAACAAGCTGCTGCCTTACTTAAAATTTGCTCATAATATTTTAGACCATCTTCTCCACCATAAAGTGCAAGTGCTGGTTCATTCTTTTTTACAATGTCTTCGATATCCTCATCATCTCTAATATATGGTGGATTTGATATAATAATATCATATTTTTTGTGGATATCTTCCAACATATTCCCTTTTAAGATTTCAGCTTCTAAATTTAAAGCCTCTTGATTTTGCTTCGTGACTTGAAGGGCTTCTTCACTAATATCTAAAAGAGTGACATTCAAAGATGGAAGTTTATCCTTTAGAGTAAGACCTATGACACCACTACCACACCCCAAGTCTATTAAGGATAAATCTAGCTGCTTTTCAAAAAGCTCCGCAATTTTCTGTATCGTTTTTTCCACCAACTCTTCCGTCTCAAAACGAGGTATCAAAACATTTTTATTCACATAAAACTGATTTCCATAAAATTGCACATGTCCTATAGCATACTGAATAGGGCTACCTTCTTCTATTGCTTGTAACTCTTTTTTATATTGCTCTAAAATAGCATCATCTACTTCATCTTCTAAACAAAGATAAAGCTCTAATGGATTTTTTCCTAGTAAATCACTTAATAGTAACTTTGCCATATCAGAATGCACTTTACTTTTTCCAAGAGCAAGAGCATCAGTAACTCGCATTATTCTTCCCCTTTAAGTTTTCTTTTTTGGTCTTCTGTTATCAAAGCCTCAATAATTTCTTCAAGTTGTCCATTCATAACACGGTCTAAGTTATTCGTCGTATAACCGATACGATGGTCTGTCACACGATTTTGAGGATAGTTATAAGTCCTTATTTTTTCAGCTCTATCCCCTGTTCCTATTTTACTTCTTCTTTCCTTGCCAAGTTCTTGTTCTTGTCTTGTTTGCTCTTGTTCATAAAGACGTGCCTTTAAAACTTTCATAGCTTGTTCCTTATTTTGAATTTGACTACGCTCATTTTGACAAGTTACTACAATACCTGATGGAATATGTGTAATACGAACAGCACTATCTGTTGTATTAACACCCTGTCCACCACAACCACTGCTTCGATAAATATCAATACGTAAATCTTGTGGCTTAATTTCTACTTCCACATCTTCTACTTCTGGCATAATTAAGACCGTTGCCGTTGAAGTTTGAATACGACCATTACTTTCTGTTACAGGAACTCTTTGCACTCTATGAGAACCACTTTCATATTTCAATTTAGAGAACACATTTTCTCCCTTAACCATAAACTCAATTTGAGCAAACCCTCCAGCAGTTCCTTCTACAGCATTAAGAACTTCAATTTTAAATCCTTCTTTCTCAGCATATTTGGAATACATTCTAAAAAGGTCACCCGCAAAGATATTTGCTTCATCTCCACCTGCTGCCCCTCTAATTTCAACAATAGCATTTTTTCCATCATTAGGGTCTTTCGGAATAAGCAAAATCTCAAGACGTTCCTCTTGTTTTTTCTTTTCTTCTTCCAAGACTTCTAATTCCTCCTGAGCCATTTCTTTTAATTCCTCATCTTTTAACATTTCTTTATCGTCTTGAATTGAGGATAGAATTTCTTTATAATGCTCATATTCTTTCACAATTTCTTCTAAATCAGCAAGCTCTTTGGAAAGTGCTTTCATTTTATTCATATCTTTTAGAACCTCTTCTTTTGTAAGTTCTACTTCCAAAGAATGATATTTTTCTAAAATAGCTTCAAGTCTTTCAGTCATACCCATCACCCTTTCTTGTTTTATTATACACGAAAATATAAATAAGAAAAACTAGAATTATTGCTCTAACTCTAGCTCATCCTCATCGATAATAACTAAGTCCTTTAACTCTTCATCCGTATCATCATTATAATCTTCATCTGTCTCATCACCGTCATCAAAAGAGTCTTCTTCTTCAATAGGAGCATCTTCTTTACTTTCTTCTTCCTCCTCTTCTTCTTCAATGACTTTAATCACTTTATCAGAAGTATGATGACTTCTTAAATCCCAGCATCCATCGTCTAGTAAAATAAATCTTTTATCGGTTGCAAGAGAAGTATAAAAATCTCCTATCTTCAAATCAAACGTATTCTTTGGAAGATGCAATATTTCTATAATCTTTTTAAATACATCTCCTGTATTCATAGGATTACCCTCTTCTAAAATCAAAAAGGCAATATCTTTATTTCCAAGTTGCTCTAATTCTTCTTGGGTCATCTTTTCTAATTTTTTCATAAAACTCTTTCCTTTCGTTACAGCATTATATGCAAATGAGCTTTTAATGTTTTAAACTTATAAAATCAAGAACATTTATACCATTTTTTTATAGCTTTGACAATACCTTTTTAGAAATTTACATCATTTCTGGTAAATCTATTCCTAGAATGCTTAATAAACAAGAGTTAATTTGATAGACTAAAGAGGTCATTGCAAGCCATGTTTTTTGGTATTTTTCCTCTTTTTCAGTTAAGACAAAGTGGTCTTGATAAAACGAATTATAAGCACTTGTTAAATTATATAAATAGTCCGCAATTTCATGTAAGCTCTTGCTTTCATAACTTCTAGTTAAAACACCCGCAAAATCAAGAAGAAGGAGTAAGATATCTCTATCTTTTTGGTCTTTTAAAACTAGAAACTCTTGTTTCATATCCTCGCCTTTATTCAAAAGACTTCTCATTCGAATTGTTGAATACAAAAGATAAGGTCCTGTCTTTCCCTCTAAATCAGTAAACTTTTCTATATCAAAGATATAGTCGGTAGTACGATTAGGAATAAAATCGGCATATTTAACAGTTGCAATTGTCAATTGTTCCTTAATTTTTTCTTTCTTATCTATAGGAATTTTATCACTCAACTTCTTAGAAATTTCTTCTTTTACCATATCGAGTAAAGACGTTAATGTTGAAACATTTCCATCTCTTGTTTTAAATGGCTTGCCATCACTACCATTCATTGTTCCAAAACCATAGAAAGAAAGTTTAGTCTCATCATCTACTAAATGAGCTAGATGGCATGCTCTAAAGACTTGTTCAAAATAAAGAGCTTGACGATTATCCGCAAAATACCAAAATTCAGCAGGATGAAAACGCATCATTCGAGAGACAATTGTTGCAAGTTCTCTTGTTCCATATACCGTCCCACCATTAGACTTCAATACAACTAAAGGAGGCATAGGAGCTTTATCTTCCTCTTTGGCTACAGAAATGACAATAGCACCCTCACTTTCTTTTAGGACATTTTCTTGCTTGAGCTTTAAAATCGTCTCATCTAAATAAGGATAACTATCGCTTTCTCCTTCCCATAAATCAAAATCTGTATTTAATCTTTTATAAATCCCTTGAATATCTTCCATTGAAATTTTTTTAATTTCTTCCCACAAAGCAGAAAGATTTGGATTTTTTTCTTCAACCATCTTAGTGAGTTCACGCACTTCATCCATGACCTTTTCATCCGTCTTTGCAAGATTTGAAGCTGCAGGATAAATTTCTTCTAAGTCTTTTGCTGTAATAGGAAGCTTATCATAAGAAGCTGGAACTTCATCTTGAAAGTAATTCAGATTTGGATATCTTCTCTTCATTTCATAAATAACCATACCAGACTGTCTTCCAATATCACCAAAATGGGCATCACTAATCACATGAAGTCCTAAAAATGAGGCAAGACGCTTATTTGCTTCTCCAAGATTTGCACTTCGCAAATGTCCAACATGCAAAGTCTTTGCGATATTCGCACCTCCATAATCTAAAAAGACTGTTTTCTCTTCTTCCTTATCCACATTATAAAAAATATCTTCCTTCATTTTCTCCATCTCAGTAAGAAGAAAATCTTCTTTGAACGATACATTGATAAAACCAGGTCCTGCGATATTGATATTTTCAAAAATCCCCATATCTTCAAGAACTTTTTCTAATTCTTTGGCAATTTCAATTGGTGCTTTATGAAGTGTTTTTGCAAGCATCATACAGTCATTGATTTGATAATCACCTAAGTCTTTCCGATTACTTTTTAAAAGTTGAAAATGAGAAAGAGGTATCCCACATTGATTTGCTTCATCTTCAATTCTTTGACTAACTTGTTTTAAAATACTCATACTCTATCCTCCCATTCTATTTTTAAATGATGCTTTGCTTCATTTCCTAATACAATATAAACCACTTCAAGAGCATTGGAACGAACCTCATAAACTTCAGTTGTTAAATCCATTCTTGTTCCTTTTTGATATTCTTTCAAATAAATCTCTAAACTGCCCTCTTTATCAAAATGATAACTGAAAATCGTTTCTAAAGTATCTCTTACAAATAGACGTTCCTTTAAATAAAAATGCATCTTATTATTTTCCTTTGTAACAAAGAAAAGTTCATCATCTTTTAAAATTCCAGAGATTTCTTCATTCACTCTTTCATTTTCATATTGTAAATCTAATTTGATATTGACTTTCATTAAAATCTCCTTTTTTCTATCACGAATTATACCACAGTTTAAAGAAAAACTATACATAAAATCAATTTTTTAAGTGGATACTACAAAAAGGAGGTCAAGAAAATGAAGGGACTTAAAAAAATTCTGAAATGGACGGGTATTTTCTTTCTCTTGTTTATTCTAATCAATATGGGCGTTTATATGTATGCGAAATTAACCCCTAAACTTCAAATAAAAAGTGCGAATAGCTTTATGTTATTTGATAATAACAATACTGTTTTCTTTCAAGGAAGTGGCTCAAGAGAATGGATTTCCTTAGATAAAATTGCAAGTCCTGTTGTTACTGCGACCATTGCTGTAGAAGACCAACACTTTTATCAACATAAGGGTTTTGATTTTTTAAGAATTATTATGGCTGGAATTTCTAATATTTTATCACAGAGTAAAAGTCAAGGTGCAAGTACAATTTCTCAACAATATGCCAAAAACTTATTTTTAGATTTTGATAAAACTTGGAAACGAAAATGGGATGAAATGTGGTACACCATTGAGCTTGAAGCGGATTATAGTAAAGATGAAATCTTAGAGGGATATTTAAATACCATCAACTATGGACATGGAATGTATGGAATTGAAAATGCTAGTCAGTTTTATTTTGGAAAAAGTGCGAGTAATCTAAACCTTGCAGAAAGTGCAATGTTAGTTGGAATTCCAAAGTCACCTAGTAATTACTCTCCAATTACGAATTTAGATGCTGCGAAAAAACGTCAGAAATATGTTTTAAAATCCATGTTAGACCAAAAGAAGATTACTCAAAAAGAATACAATGAGGCAGTCCAAGAAGAATTAAATCTTATCGGAGAGAAAAAATCACAAAACTTAAAAACGATCATGTATTATCAAGATGCTGTTGTCAAAGAACTTCAAAATTTAAAAGAAATCCCTTCGACTTTTTTAGAAACAGGTGGTTTAAAAGTCTATACCAATTTGGATTTAAATATGCAGACGAAACTGGAAGAAAATGTCAAAAATAGTATTCCTGATACGTCTTCTATTGAAACGGCAACCGTTGTCATGGACCCTAATACTGGAAAGGTTTTAGCTCTTGTTGGAGGAAAAGACTATAATAAGTCTCCATTTAACAGGGCTATTGATGCACAAAGACAAGTTGGTTCTACAATGAAAACATATCTTTACTATGCTGCTTTAGAAAATGGCTTCACAGCATCCTCAACATTTACCAGTGAAAAAACAACTTTTACTTATGAGAAAAACAAAACGTATTCTCCTCAAAATAATAATGGTACATATGGGAATAAGCCCATTTCCATGGCAACAGCAATTGCTTATAGTGAAAATATTTATGCTGTTAAAACTCATACTTTTCTAGGCTATGATACTTTAATCAACATGGCAAGAAGAGTAGGAATTACTGCTGAATTAAAAGAAGTCCCATCTCTTGCTCTTGGAACGAGTGAGATTAACATTTTAGAAATGGCAACAGGTTATTCTGCTTTTGCCAATGAAGGCTATAAAGTACAACCTCACTTTATTGATAGAATTGAAGACCATGAGGGAAATATTTTGTATCAAGCAAATTATGAAAAAGAACTGGTTTTAAATCCAAATTTAACCTTTATATTGAGTAATCTATTAACTGCAACCTATGATAGTGCCTATATTGACTATAATTATCCAACAGCCATTAACATTGCTTCTAAAATGACCCACAAGTATGCTTTAAAATCAGGAACAACTAATACAGATTCTTGGTATATTGGCTATAATCATGATGTGGTAACGGCAACATGGTGTGGATATGACCAAAATCAAGAAGTGGTCCTAAGTGAATATAAGTATGCTAGAGATATTTGGTTACAAACAATGGAAGGATATATGGAAGGAAAAGAAGAAGCTTGGTACGAAAAACCTGACGGTGTATCAGCTGTATTAGTAGAGCCTATCTCAGGTCGTTTGGCAACAGAACAAGATGAAAAGAAAAAGATGGTATACTTTTTGAAAGGAACAGAGCCTCTCGATACCACCAGTGTTTTTGATGAATTATTAGAAAAGCAAGAAGCAACTGAATAAGTTCTTCTTTTTGCTGTATTTATTCACTTTTAGGAAGAATAATTTCCCCCATATCTCCTGTTTCAAGTTCTGCACCATTCGCATCATCTGTATCCAAATGAAGTTCAAAGACCCCTTTTGGTTGTTCTTTTATAAAGACATCATAAAATAAAGTTTTCTTACTTCCATTAAAAAGTACTGCGACTTTGTCAATGTTTTCAAGTCCTAATTCTTTTCTTTTCATAGGGTTGATATGAATATGACGGTTGGCAATAATCGCACAAGATTTTGTTATTTCTCCCTTTGGTCCTACAATGGTCACTACTTCTGCATTTTCTAAATCTGAAGAAGTACGAATTGGTGGGTTGATTTTTAAAGTTCTAGCGTCTGTCTTGGAAAGTTCAACTTGTGTATAACTTCTAATAGGGCCAATTACTCGCACATGAGAAATAGACTTTTCTCCTACTTTTAAAGTCACAAACTGATTAGATGCAAACTCACCAGTTTGTACTAAATCTCTTTCTTTTAAAAGAGGCTCATCTTGAAATAAAGTCTGATAATCTTCTTGAGATAAGTGAACATGACGATTTGAAACTCCTAATTTTACTTGCATATTTTTACCTTCTTTCTTGTAATTTGATTATATCAATTTTTTTTATGATTTTCAAAGAAAAGGTATGTGAAATAAAACTTATTGGTGTCTAGTGAAAAACAAAAAGTATAAAGTCTTGGTGACTTCTCAAAGTAACGGAAACTGATAGAGATAAGTAAATCAATTCTCAGAGTAAAGGAAATAAAAAATCGGA
>CANQWT010000042.1 GCA_947627635.1 uncultured Bacilli bacterium | reverse complement strand
ATAAAATAAAGATAACTTCCTTTATCACCGGTAAGTTATCTCTGTAGTTAACGTTATAGCATCTAATTTTTTATGGCATTATAATGTCATTCAAGAGGAGGTCTTTATAATGAATGAAAAGAATATAACGAAGTTTCCAAAAGGTTTTTTTCAATTAGAACGACCTACTATAACAGCTAGTGAAGCATTGAAAGATGCTATTCCTATTGAATGGAAAGAGGAAACAGAAGAAAAAAATTCAAAAAAGAAAAAAGTACAACTTGAAAACCAAAAAAAGTAAGATTTTAGCACAGAGCTACTCATCTTACTTTTCTTTTTCTTATAAATAGACTTTACAAATTCACATTTTTATTTGTAATCACAATATGGCGGAACGAAAAGTTCGTGTTTGCGTTACCTCTATCTTGATCGAATGTGAAAACTCCTGTTGCAGAACTAGGAGAAGTGTTATGGTTACCACTACGGATCAACCATGGCTCCGTCGCATTCACCATCCAGTCTCTATCACCGTTCTTCGTCTATTCAATATTATTTTACCATATTTTAGTGTAACTTACCCTTCATTCCTTTTAGTCCATCGATACCACCATTTTTTGCAAATCCCGCTAAAATATTACTATCGAAAGAATGTGTCTTAGCTTCACGTTTTTTATAATCACGAACTCCTATTGTAATCATTTCATCTAATAAATCCGTATAACTTTTTCCAGCTTTTTCCCATAAGTAGAAAGCTAAACTTCCAGGAATTGAATTGATTTCATTGATATAAATTTTCTTTGTTTTCTCATCGACCAACAAATCAACTCTAGCAACTCCACTACTACCTAAAATTTTAAAAGCTTCTATTCCATAGTTTCGAACTTCATCTTCCATCTTCTTCGGTAAATCCGCAGGAATTTTCCTATCAGTTGAAGCCATTCCTTTAGAATTCTTAACTGAAAACTTCGTTCCCAACTTACCTTTTACTTTAGAAGAGGACATATACTTATCTTCATAAGTTAAAATCTTAGATTTAGAATACACTTCTTCAATAGCACTTGTCTCTTGACTTTCATAGCTTCCAAGAACACTAATATTCACTTCTTTTAAATTCTCTACCATTTCTTCCACAACAATTTTATTGTCATAAGAAATTGCTTCATCAATAGCTTTTGTTAATTCTTCTTCACTATTCGCAGTTCCAATTCCAATACTACTTCCCGTAGTTGCAGGTTTTACAATAACAGGATACTTTAACTTACTAATTTTCTTTAAAACTTCCTTTTGATTTTCTTTATACTCCACATCATAGAACCAAGTATAATTTGTAATTGGAAGATGAGCCTCCTTAAAAAGAGCCTTCATATAAACTTTATCTTGCCCTACAACTGATGCATAAACATTACTTCCCACATAAGGAACACCAACAGTTTGTAGATAGCCTTGTAAAACACCATCTTCTACATTTGTACCATGAGTAATTGGGAAAACAATATCTACTTCTCCTACTTCCTTTTTGAATAGTCCAGTTCCTTGTAAAACAAAGCGACCATCCTTTTCTACTAGATGAACTTGTTTTCCATACTTTTGAAGCAAACTCATATCTTGATAAATTTCGATATCTTTTAATACTTCACCAGTATACCACTTTCCATCTTTTGTAATATAAATTGGCAAAATATCATATTTTTCCCCATCCATTTTGTTGATAGCTTGAATTGCAGAAATAATAGAAACCTCATGTTCTACACTCTTTCCACCAAAAATAACACCTACTTTAATTTTCATTCTTTATCCTCCTTATTCATTATATGTATCAGGCAAGTCATTTTCAAATAAAGCATACACATCTTTCTTGGTCCTTAATCCACTAATAAAGGTATATGCCTTTCTTACATCATTATAGATAATGACATTATCCATGTCAAATTTCTTATTTTTTAACCCCTTTTGTATTGGCTTTGTTCGTTTCTCTCCAATTAAAACAACATAGTCAGCAACAGATGCAATTTGTTCTCCAAAACGTTCGTTGTACTCACTTTCTTTTTCACCTAACTCCACCATTCCAGGAGTAACCACTACTTTTAGTCCTGGCATCATACCTAAGACTTTACAAGCATTCTCTGCTCCTGTTGGATTTGAGTTATAAGCATCATCAATTTGGTAGAAATTCCCAAGTTTTTTAAGTTCCAAGCGATGTTCAACAGGTCTTACTAACCGTACAGCTTGCATAAGTTTGGTAATCGAAATTCCAAATTCTCGTCCTAAAGCAAGAGATGCTAAAATGTTATAAACATTATGTTCTCCTAACAGTTTCGTCTCAAAAGAATATTTTTTCTTATCCCCTTTAAAGGTCACATCGAAGGTTGTACCTTTTGAAGAACACCGAATATTAGAAGCACGTACATCCACATCTTTTTCATGAATACCAATCCACAAAATTTTACACTGATTTTTTAAAGGATAAGAAACTTGTTTTGCATCATCCTTATTTAAAACTCCAATACCATCAAGAGGCAAATTCTCAATGAGTTCAAATTTTGTCTTTTGAATGTTTTCTTCACTTCCAAAAGTTTCCAAATGAGCCGTACCAATTCTTGTTAAAATACCATATTTTGGATGAACTAAATCACATAATTCTTTGATTTCTCCACACTTGTAAGCACCCATTTCTGCGATTAAAATATCATCAAACTTATCCAAATGATTATTGACTGTCATAATTAGACCATAAGGTGTATTCAAATTTTTAGGAGTTGGTCTTGCAATGTATTCAATATTTAAAATATCACTCAAAATATTTTTACTAGACGTCTTTCCATAACTTCCTGTAATTCCAATAACCTTTAAATTATTCATACTAGAAAGTTTAGAAATCGCTTTTGCTTTAAAACTATGATATACATATTTTTCAACAGTATATTTGTTAATTGTATTGGCAATGAGTAAAACAATTGCATTCATGTAAAGTAAAATAGCAAGAGCAAATACTGCAAACACACCAAGTTTCATATTGTTACTATTCAAAAGTAGTGCAAATAATGGAAGTAAATAGAAAATACTTGTTGTTCCTATTAAACGTTTAACACGAGCTGTCACAACAAGAGGTTTCTTCGCTTGTTCCTGTTTTTCTAAAAGATAAAATGAGATAATGTAAATCGCATAAATCACCGTTACAAAAAACAGGATAATTTCATACCATGCTTCTTGTTTTACAAAAAGCACATCACAAGCAAGCAATAAAACTCCAAGCAAGTCAAAATTCAAAAAAATCATTCTATTTTTCGCAAGCCATTTGATATAACGATTATTTTCATTATATAAATTCTGTTGCAACATGTGTAAACATTTCTTTGATTTCAAACAAACAGCAAGTAGCATTAGTAATGTTAAAAGTATTAGTACTAACATTTTATCCCTCCATAAACTCTTTTAAGATGGCAAGTACTCTTCCCAAGTTTTCTAAATAGGAATAATGACTTCCTGGCAAAACAATTAAAGCACCATCTTGTAATAATTTTTCAAGAGCTTGGGCATCACTTAAAGGAACTGCTTCATCATTTTCTCCCCAAATCAGTAAAGTCGGTGCCTTTATCTTCTTAGCACTTTCTGAAAGGTCTTGGTTGACTGTCTTAACTAAAATCTCTCGCATCATAGGGCTTGCATTTTTATAATCCGTAGAACCAATATGCTTTTTCATTGTTTCAGCAACAGATGCCATTAGTGGTAGTTTCTTAGCCGTCTTAAGCATCTTTTCCTTAAGAGTTGGCCCTTCTTTTTTTCGAATACAAGGAGCACCAAACAAGACAACTTGCCTCGTCTCATATAAAGAAGCATAAAGAATAGCAAGACGTCCCCCAAAAGAGTGACCTATCAAAATCGGATTTTTAACTTGGACAGTTTCCAAAAAATCTTTCAAGAAAAGCACATAATCTTTTACAGTCCACACTGTCTTTGGTTCACTGCTTTTACCAAAACCAGGTAGGTCTAATATTGTTACTCGAAAGTGTTCGCTGATGGGGTCAGCAAGCGGCGTCATCATTTCAATATTCTGTCCCCAACCATGTAAAAGCACTACATCACGTCCACTACCATATTGTATGTAATTTACATCTATATCGTGTACTTTTATCATTAAAGCCTCCTATTTCTTTATCACTTTTCTATAAAAAGTATACCATAGAAACGAAAAAGTGTCATTTAAATTTCCTTTTACTTCAAGGAACATAACACTTTTTTACTTTTTTAAAATAAGCTTAATTGATTAGAGTCTGGTAAATCTTTAAGAATTCCCATTGCTTCCATCTTATCAATAATTGATTTAGAAACTTTTCCACGTTTTTGTAAATCTTCTTTAGATAAGTAAGGTTGCTTTTCTCTTTCTTCCACAATAGTTTGAGCAACAGTAACACCAAGCCCATCCATAGCTTTAAATGGTGGGATAAGTGTGTTTTCTTTTGTTTCATCAATGATAAATTTAGTTGCTTCACTTTTTTCAAGTTCAATTGGACCAAAGTTAATTCCTCTTGCTGTAGCTTCAAGAGCTATTTTTAAAGATTCAATAATGTTCGTTTCTTTATTACTTGCTTCAAAACCTTTCGCCATCAATTCTTCTAAGCGTTTTTTAATCGCAGCTCGTCCTTTCACCATCGTTTCAATATCAAAGTCATCCACTCTTACTGAAAAATAAGCAGCATAATAGTTAAGAGGTTGATAGACCTTAAACCAAGCAATACGAATGGCACTCATAACATAGGCACAAGCATGAGCTTTCGGAAACATGTATTTAATTTTGTGACAAGATTCTATGTACCAAGAAGGAATGTTTGCATCTTCCATCTTTTCTTTCCACATTGCCCATGTCTCAGGGTCTTTACTTGCTTTTCCTTTACGCACAAACTCCATGATTTTAAAAGCATCTTTTGGAGCCATTCCCAGGTTCATTAAATTGACCATAATATCATCACGACATCCAATAACTTCTTTAAATGGGACAACATTATTTTTAATCAATTCACTAGCATTACCTGCCCATACATCAGTTCCGTGAGAAAGTCCTGAAATTTTAACAAGCTCACCAAAAGATTTTGGTTTGGTCTCAACAAGCATCTGAATAACAAATCGGGTTCCAAGTTCTGGAAGTCCAAGCGTTCCTGTTGGACACATGATATCTTCTTCAGTAACCCCTAATGCAAGAGGAGAACATAGAAGTGAAAAGACTTTCTTATCATCCATAGGAAGTTTGGTTACATCAAGTCCTGATAAATCTTGAAGCATACGAAGAACCGTCGGATCATCGTGACCGAGTATATCAAGTTTTAATACGTCTTGGTCAATGGCATGATAATCAAAGTGTGTAGTTCGCCATCTTGAAGTATTGTCATCTGCGGGATATTGGAATGGTGTAAAATCAAAGACATCCATATAACCTGGAATAACAACAATACCTCCAGGGTGTTGACCTGTCGTTCTCTTAACTCCAGTACAACCTAAAGCAAGTCGTTCAATTTCAGCATTTCTAACATTAGCAATTTCGTGTTCTTCCATATAGCCCTTGACATAACCGAAAGCTGTCTTCTCTGCAACCGTACCAATTGTTCCAGCACGATAAACATTATCCACTCCAAATAGTACTTTGGTATATTCGTGAGCTTTCCACTGGTAGTCTCCTGAAAAGTTAAGGTCAATATCAGGAACTTTGTCAGCATTGAAACCTAAGAACGTAGCAAACGGCATATCTTGTCCTTCTTTGCCAAGAGCTTCTCCACACTTAGGACAAATTTTATCTGGAAGGTCATAGCCTGATGAATAATCTTTACCATAAGGTTCACCTTGTTCATTTTCAAACTCTGAATACTTACATTTTCTACATAAATAATGAGCAGGAAGCGGATTTACTTCTGTAATTCCCATCATGGTTGCGACAAAGCTCGAACCAACAGAACCACGAGAGCCAACAAGATAGCCATCGTCGTTAGAATGTTTTACCAAACGTTGGGCGATTAAATAAATCACGTCAAATCCACCATTGATAATACCTGTTAACTCTTGGTCAATTCTCTCTTCAATTAACTGTGGAAGCTCATCCCCATACATTTCATGAGCTTTTCCATAAACCATATTTTTAACTTCTTCTTGAGAGTTTTCAATTTTAGGAGAAAAAGGAATTCCACCTGTATCAATAATAACTTCAATTTCTTCAGCCATATCAAGCATCTTATTTGGAGTAGTAATAACAATTTCTTCCCTGACGTCTTCCTCTAAAAAGGAAAAATCTTCAAGCATTTCTTCGGTCGTTCTAAAGTGATAGCTTGGAATTTCCGTAATTCCCGAACGTGAAAGAGGATGCCTTCCACCACCTGGTACTCTTTGGTTGACAATAATTTCTCGATAAATTTTATCTTCTCTTGTAATATGGTGAACATCCCCTGTTGCGACCATCAATTTTCCTGCGTCTCTTGTTGTTCTTATGATTTTCTCAAGATGAGCTTGTAGTTCTACAGTACTTCCAAAGTCCCCTAATTCAATTAAATGACTGTAGCACTCAGGAGGTTGTACTTCAACATAGTCATAAAAACGAATAATATTGGTAAGCTCTTCTTCACTTTTACTCTTAGCTTCTTGGAAAACTTCGCTTTCATAACAGCCACTTCCAATTAAAATCCCTTCTCTTAATTCTTCCAGTCTACTTCTAATAATTCGTGGTGTTTTATAAAGGTACTCTGTATTCGCATAAGAAATAATTTTAAACAAGTTTTTAAGTCCTTTTTTGTTGAGTGCCAATAAATTGATGTGATATCCTCGTCCAAATTTATGAATTTCTTTTGTATCAACCAATTTTTCCAACTCATTCATTTTAGAGATGTTACGATTATCAAGTTTCTTTAGCATCTTCCAAAAAATAAGAGCTGTTCCTTCGGCATCATAATCTCCTCGATGATGACTTTCTTCATCCCAAGGGATTTCATAACGTTTGACAAGTGCCGACAAGGAGTGTCTTGCATAATTGCTATCTAAAGTTCTAGAAATTTCAAGTGTATCTAAAACAGGATTTGTAAATTCTCCAAGATTATATTTTTTATATGCCATTTCCAGGAAAGAAACGTCAAACTTAGCATTATGAGCAACCATCGGTAAATCACCAAACCAAGCAATAAAGCGCTTTACAGCATTTTCTTCATTGTCTTTTCCTTCAAGCATCTCATCTGTAATATTGGTAACGTCAATAATTCTTTGAGGAAGTTTTCTTCCTGGGTTAATCAACTCATCATAACGCTCTATAATCTCCCCATCTTTAATTTTAACAGCACCTATTTCAATAATTGAATCAATTCCACCAGCATTAAAACCAGTTGTTTCAAAGTCAAATACAACATACTCTTGTTCCAATAAAACTTTATCATTAGGACGTACTACAATATCTACATTATCGTTAATCATTAAAAGTTCCGTTCCATAAAGAACTTTGAAAGGCTCTTCCCCTTCTTTTAGATTTTTATTGTGTCCTGTTACTAAATTATAAACATGTGGAAAAGCCTGAGCTCCATTATGGTCTGTGATAGCAATTCCTCTATGTCCCCACTTGATAGCTTGCTTAACTAACTTTTCTTCATCTGCCACACCATCCATTTGGCTCATCATCGTATGAGCATGCAACTCTGCCCTTTTGATAGGTGCATTGTCCATCACTTCATCCTCGCTCTTATCAATAGGCATAATGTCTCTAGCATTTAACACCAACTCTTTTGAAAAAGGGTCATTTTTGGTATATCCTTGAATACGAAACCATTTTCCCTCTTTTAAAATTTTAGAAAGACGAAGATACTCTTCTGGTTCACGAGCAAATACTTTACAGTAAATACTATCTGTATAGTCTGTGACTTTTAATGTAATAATTCTAACATTAGATTTAGGAGATTCAAAGTACTCTGTACCAAAAATATATCCATCTAAAACAACATTATCATCTTCGTTTTGAATACTAGAAATAGGAAAAGGATTTTGAGTAATTGTACTTCCTAAAACACAGCCTTCATCTGGAGTTTTTTTCCTTCTTTTAGGATAAATTTGCTTTGGTGGATTAGAACCTTCTTCTTTTTCTTTGTTATCAAGATGTGCATCTTTTTGTTTGAATAATAAAGGTGATACTTCTAAATCCTTTTGAATGGCTTCATAAACTTCATTTTCTTCATGCTCTATGATGATAGGAATTTCTTCTTTATATCCAACAGAACGATAAAACTTTTCTATTTTTTCTTTAAAAGGTTGCATTCTAAGAAGTTCTACTTTATTGTTGGCTTTTAAAAGGAGCATGCCATCTCTTTCTTCTAGTGCATTTAGATATCTCTCTTTGAATACCTCATCTTCTAACTGTTCTAAAACTTTTTCAAAACCTTCTTTTAATAAAGAGATATTATTTCCTAACACTTCATAACAAAAAGTTACTTTTTGGTCTGTTAAATTGTGTTTCTTCTCTTCTAAACTTAAATAAACGTCAATTGGTAAATAATCTTTTAAAGTAATAAAAACAACCCACTCTTTTTGATTACGATTTACTACGATTTTTTTTAATGTAGCCGTTTCAAAAAGAGGAATATACTCCTCTTCAATTTGAATTTTATCTAATAATATTTTTAGTTTGTTATCCATACTACCACTTCCTGTTTACAATATTTCTAATTGACTAATCTTAATAATTTTCTTTTGATTTCGAATACAAAAATCAATGAAAGTATACAAATCTACATGAGCAAGGTCTTTTTCAAAGGTATAGAAATCTAAGTCAAAAGCAATTTTATCTCGCATCATATAGTTTAAACATTCTTCTTTAGTTGCTCCTAAGTACATTAAAAAATAAGGATAAATTTGCTTTTTTAGAAAAGAAAGGGCAGCATCTCCTCTTAAATATTTACTACTTTTAGATAGTCTTGTATAAAGTTCATTATCGATAACAAGCTCTAAAATTGCATCAACAATGTCATGATATTCTACTCGATAGTCTTGGAACTCTTTTTTTAAGATGCATGATAAAACATTGATAAGGACTTCTAAAGTAGATGCGTCTTTATCTCTTTTACCCCAAGTAATAGTATTGACTTTTTTTCCCTTTACAACTTCTGTTCCAACGATATTTAAACCAGGATGAACGACTAAAACATGATAGAGTTTCACATCAATTCTTATGAGTTCTTTTAAATTTTCTGTAATTACTTTTTTATTTTGGTCCCACACTTGCATTAAAGAAAGACGAAATTCTTCTGTTTCATCATACAATTTTTTATACATATCAGTATCTTTCAACATATCATAAATCGTATCATCATTAGGAATATAGTTTTTAGGGTCTTTCAAAAGATTTTTTTGTTCATTATACATTTCTTGATAATTTTTACGATAGTTTTTCCACAACTTTTGTTTAAACGCATGAATTTCAGGGTTGACTGATGCCTGAAATAATAAATTCCAAATAAGAACATAATCATTTAATACAAACTTTAAATTCATATTATCCCCTGCCTTTACTACTAATACTAATATACCATTTCTCTTTTCTTGAAACAAGAAAAAAGCTTCTATTTTAGAAACTTTTCACAATAAAATATGAACCGACTACTACGACAACCAACAAAAGAATTAACAGGAACAACTTCAAAAATAATATTCCTCTTGATTCTTTGAATTCATCTTCCATATCATCTGATAAATCAAAATCTTTTTCAGATAAATCCATAGACCTTGTATAAAAAGAATGGTCTAAGTCTTTGGTAAGATGAGGGTCTGTAATTCCTTTTAGAGGTAACATTTCTTTTTTTATACCTTCAGTAACTTCTAAGTCAATTGTAGAAGTTGGATTTTCATCATCAATTGCTTCTACTTTATCATCAACTGAAGTAGCCATCAAATCAGCAAGAAGTCCTCCTTTTGCTTCATCAAGTTCTTCTCTTAATTCATGAGAAGTGATGGTATCGATTAACTCCTGAAGTTCTTCTTTTTCACTTTCTTCAAAGATTTTCTTTCTATTTTTAATGGCTTTTAATTCTTTTTCATCCATGGTTGCGGCGATATTGTTTTCATTTTTTAATTTTCGTTTCTTTTCACGTTCATCTACTAAAGTTCTCTCTTTTTTAGCTTGTTCTAAGATACTGTTGATATCATATACTTTTGATTCATTGATATCATAGAGTTCACTGAATTCTTTCAACTCTTTCTTTGCAGTAGGAAGTTCTTCTTCAAAAAAGTTCTCAATTCCCTTCATTTGTTGATATCCTTCACGAGTTTTATAATTTTTCTTGACAGAATTTAACTCTATTGCAGGGATTTCTTTTGTAAAATTAGTATATTTCATCGTTCTTCCAAGGTCTTGATAAAGTTCTTCATTTTTAGAAATTCGGCTTTTGGTGTTTACTTGATAATCAGTTTCATAGTCATTATAACGGTCCATTCTACTTTTCACTCTATCGCCTCCTATTCTTTATTATTATCATAGCACACTATAGTTTTTTTGGCAAAAGAAAACGATTTCATTTTTTCTTTACCCTCAAAAGAAAACTTGTTATAATTGTAAAAGAAAGGAAGTTATTATGAAAGTTAAAGTAAATCAAGATGCTTGTATCGGTTGTGGTGCTTGTACAGCTATCGCAGAAGAGGTGTTCGAGCTAAATGACGAGGGACTTTCTCATGCTAAAAAAGAGGAAGTTCAAGAAGAAAACCAAGAACAAGTAAAAGAAGCTGCAGACTCTTGTCCAACAGGAGCTATTGAAGTAGAAGAATAAGCTACTTCTTTTTTTATGTTCAAAGAAAAAAAGAAGACTTTCAAAAGGATTTACTAATCTTCTTTTTTATTGTGATTTGAATAGACTTTACAAAAAAATATTTTTTATTTGTAATCAGATACTTGGCGGAACGAATCATAGTTAACAGTTCTACCGTTTTCGTTGTTGAATGAGAAAACACCTGCGTTTGCTTCATTCTCAGCACGACCATGGAGGTATCGGTTAAATCCAAAAATAGAAGAAATGACTATTTTGGTAAGTAAATACAAGAGTTTAAGGTACTT
>CANQWT010000041.1 GCA_947627635.1 uncultured Bacilli bacterium | reverse complement strand
ACTTTCATCTAATACTAACTCTAATTTATCTGCGATAATAGATACTTTTTTCTTTCCAAATAGAGTTATAGTAAATAGAGCATATGATACTCCTAACAACAATACTACTATCAATAATCCTATTACCAAATACTTCTTTTTATTTTTATTCTCTTCCATATAATGACACCATCCTAGTGTCATTATATCTTATTAAAAGTACCCCCCCCGATTTATGAAATTTCAGCATAAAAAAAGTGGTACCTCTAACGCACCACTTCATAAAATACTTTCAAAAAACTGATTTAGTTTTTCTTCTACTTTTCTATATTCTTGGTCTACTTTTTCTAATGCACTTTGATAAGTTTGATAGAGTAGATGAGCTTCCAATTTTTGTTGTTCTTCCTCTAGTTTTCTTTTCTTTTTCTCATCTTTTTGACTTCTAATATACTCCTTTTGGCATTGCTTTACTATTTCAATTTGATCTAAAAGCTCTTGATTTTGCTTCATTTCTTCTTTAATCGTTTGTACTTCTTGATAGTTTTTTGTATGTTTCAAAGCATCTATTAGTTTCTCTGTTTTTTCTAATATTTCTTTACTTTCTTTGTCCATCTAAACTCCATGTCTTTGCTTCAGTAATCTCAACATCCACAATTTCACCTAATTGAATATTTTCACCTGTAAAGTTCACCAATTTATTTGTTTCAGAATAGCCATAGTAAGCATTATCTTGTTTAAGTGACTTTCCTTCAACTAACACCTTCAACGTCTTACCAACAAGTGCTTTATTGTTTTCTAGAAAATAGAAATTCACTCTTTCATTCAGTCTTTGCAAACGTTCTTCCTTAACTTCATCAGGAACTTGCTCCTTAATCTTTTCAGCAGGTGTTCCATGTCTAATAGAATACATAAAAGTAAAAGCATTATCATACTTGCATGCATCTACAATATCCATTGTCTTTATAAAGTCTTCTTCCTCTTCCTTTGGAAACCCAACAATAATGTCTGTAGAAAGTGCAAGATTTGGAATTTTTTCTTTGAGTTTCTTCACCAATTCTAAATAACTTTCTTGCGTATAACGTCTACCCATCAATTTTAAAATCTTATTACTTCCTGACTGTACTGGAAGATGAATACTTGGCATGATATTATCATATTTTGCGATTACATCAACCATATGGTCTGTGAAATCCCAAGGATGACTTGTTACAAAACGAATTCTTGGAATTTTCAATTGAGCAACATCCTCAAGCAACTCACCAAAACTATAATCTTCATACAAATCTTTACCATAAGCATTTACATTTTGCCCTAAAAGAGTAACTTCCTTGTATCCCTCTTTGATAAGTGATTTGATTTCTTCTAAAATATCCTCTTTTTTTCTACTTCTTTGTCTTCCTCTAGTATAAGGGACAATACAGTATGTACAAAACTTATCACAGCCATAAATAATATTGACATAAGCCTTGAACTTACTTTGACGTTCTGTAGGCATCTCTTCAATTAAATCTCTTTCTCTTGAATAGACTTCAACTTGTAAGCCATCACTTAAAGATTTTACTAACAAGTTTGGAATTTCATTAAAGTTATGAGTACCAACAACAAAATTCATCCATGGAAATTTCTCTAAAATAGAGTTCACTACAACTTCTTCTTGAGCCATACAACCACAAAGCCCTACCATTAACTCAGGTCTTTCTTCTTTCAAATGCTTACATCTTCCTAACATTCCATAAGCTTTATTATGAGCATTTTCTCGAATAGAACATGTATTTAACAAAATCAAATCTGCTTTTTTATAATCTTCTTCCTGCATAAATCCAAGCTCTTTTAAAATTGCTTCAATATTTTCACTATCATGCTCATTCATTTGACAACCATACGTTTTTAAAAAATAAGTTTTACCTTTAAAATAATTACGATACTTCTCATCCAGTTCAAATTTCTTTGTCTCGTAATTTCTTTTGTCCATTGTTCGTGCTTCTTTAAAATCAGGTTTGTGCATAAGACCACTTCTTTCCATTCCACTAGATTATATATGAAAACAACAAAAAAAGCTATTCTTTTTGAATAACTTTTATGATTTTGCCTGCTTCTTAGCTTTCACTATAAGCATCTTGTATCATTCTATCTAATAAAGTAGAACGATTTTCTAATAATTCTTCCTTAATAGGTGTCATATTTCCTTGAATATGCTCCACTAATTCTTGAAGTCTTGGAAGAAGTCCTTCTTTTTTCTTTAAAGATTTCATAATCAATTCTAAGTTAGAAAGCTTTGTATACTTTCCATACATATTGCTTTTTACATAAGTTAGATATAAGTTTCTAAAGGAAACTAAATCAATATAATCAAACTTACTAATCTTTAAAATATGAAGTGTTGTACAAAAATAGTTCTTTTCAATTGATAAATCTAGTATCGTTTTTCCATTATTATTCACAATATTAGGAAGAAACTCTTTATTTTTACTCAATTCTTTAATAATTTTTGCGACATGAACATAATCTTGTGTCACTAAGAAATGAGCAAATGTATTACCATCACTATTTTGATGATTTACAGAAAAATCTTGCCTTTTCATGTACTTATATACAAGTTCATATTTTTTATAACGGATTAACTGCATTAACACCGTATTCTTCTGTTCGTCTTCTGTTGTAAGTGGAACCAACTTTTTATCTAATAATTCCTCTACAATTTGGAAATGTCCCTCTTTCATTAGTCTAAAGATTAACGAGGGCTCTTCTTCACAAGCCTTTAATGCCTGTGCTTCATCATAAAACATTATTAACACCTCTTTTACAGTTGGCAAGTAGATATTATACGGGAATTTTCCTACTTTGTCAAATAGGGCTTTTCCCCTTGCCTACTATAAAAATGGGATATTTCCTTAGATTTATTACAAAAAGAAAGAAGACAAAAATCGATTTTTTTACACAAGTCTTTGAAATTCAGTTCTAATTACTTACATTCTATCTTTTCTTTTCCACCCATGTATGGTTGTAGAACTTTTGGAATTAAAATACTTCCATCTTCTTGATAGTTATTCTCAAGTAAAGCAATTAAGGCTCTAGTGCTTGCCAAGACTGTGTTATTGAGCGTGTGTAAATAGTAGTTTCCTTTATCACTTTTAGCTCTTATTCCAAGGCGTCTTGCTTGTGCATCTGTAAGATTTGAACAACTACAAACTTCAAAGTATTTTTGTTGTCTTGGGCTCCATGCTTCGATATCACATGATTTGTATTTAAGGTCTGCCAAATCTCCACTACAGCACTCTAATTGTCTTACTGGAATATCTAGGCTTCTAAAAAGTTCTACACTATATTTCCACATTTTTTCATACCATTCTGTTGACTGTTCTGGTTCACAAATCACAATCATTTCTTGTTTTTCAAATTGATGAACACGATAAATTCCTCTTTCTTCAATACCATGAGCCCCTACTTCTTTTCTAAAACATGGTGAATAAGATGTCATTGTAATTGGCAAACTTTCGCGCTTGATGACTTGGTCCTTAAACTTACCGATCATAGAATGTTCACTTGTACCAATTAAATAGAGGTCTTCTCCTTCAATTTTATACATCATCGCATCCATTTCTTTAAATGACATTACTCCTGTTACTACATCGCTTCGTATCATAAATGGTGGAATACAGTATGTAAAGCCCTTATCGATCATGAAATCTCTTGCATAAGATAACATCGCACTAGAAAGACGAGCTGCATCGCCCATTAAGTAGTAAAATCCATTTCCACTTGTTCTTCCTGCGGCATCTTTATCAAGACCACTAATTGCCTCTAAAATATCTGCATGATATGGAATTTCATAAGCTGGAACTTTAGGTTCTCCAAATCGTTCTATTTCAACGTTTTTTGTATCATCTTCTCCAATTGGAACATCGTCTGCGATTATATTTGGAATAACCATCATTTTTTCTTTGATTTCTGCACTCAAAGTGGCCTCTTTGGAAGTAAGTTCATCAATTTTCTCTCTCATTTTAGAGACTTCTTCTTTGATTTTCATAGCTTCTTCTTTTTTATTTTCTCTCATCAAAGCTCCTATTTGGTCACTCAGCTTATTTTTAGATGCTCTTTGCTCATCCATTTCTTGTTTAATTTTACGATATTCAATATCTAAATCATAAATTTCATCAACAAGGGGTAATTTTTCATCTTGAAATTTCTTTCTAATATTTTCCTTTACTTTTTCTTTGTTTTCTCGAATTAACGCAATATTGATCATTTTTATCCTCTCTTTCTCAAATAAAAAAGGATAGCCCCAAGGAGTAGAAATTCTACGGTACCATCCTTTTCTTCACTTTATTCATTAACGAACTTTTAGTCCGGGTCATATGACCATCTATAGGGTAGATAAATAAGTGCTTTTATTCGTTTTCACCAACCACGAACTCTCTTGTAAAAGGGGACTTATTATTAGTCCTAATCATTGATTTGCTCTAATCATAACTTTTTTTTGAGCGTTTGTCAATTGTCTTTTTCTACTTTGCTTCGACAATGAGTTTCATAGCAGTTCTTTCTTCTCCATCAATAGCAATATCTGTAAATGCGGGGATACAGATGAGATTATTTCCTGATGGTGCTAAAAAGCCTCTAGCAATTGCTATCGCTTTAATGGCTTGATTTAAAGCTCCTGCTCCTACTGCTTGAATTTCTACCGTTCCTTTTTCACGAAAGACATTCGCTAATGCTCCTGCAACTGAATTAGGGTTCGATTTTGATGAAACTTTAAGTGTTTCCATATTTTTATCATTCCTTTCTTACACCTAATCTACTCTATGAAAAAGAAAATAAAAAAAGACCTCTTTTAAGGTCTAGAATAAACTTTCTGCTTGCGCTTCAGCTGGAGCTGCAGCAACTGCTGTAGGTGCAGGTGTTGGCGTAGGTGCTGCGCTTGGTGCTACTACATCAATACTTGGAATTGCTGGAGTAGGCTCAGACACTTGAGCTGGAGCTTCTACTGGAGCTGGGGTTTCAACAGGAGTAGGAGCCTCTACTTGTGGTACTACTTCTTGTGGTGTTTCAACAGCAGGTGTTACTGCTACTTGAGGTTGTGATAACTCTTGTGCTACTTCTGCTTGAATTGGTACAGACTGTGTATTTTCAAGAGGATTAGCTCCTCCATAAATTTGTCTTTCAGGTTGAGTATTCACATCTAAATCAGGAATAATTTGACTAACTCCTCCGTAAATTGGTGCAGGTGTTGCTTCTGCTTGAGGTTGTGTTACTTCTTCAGTTACTGCTGGTGCTTGTGGAAGTTCAACAGGTGCTGGAGTTTCAACTGGAGTAGGAGCCTCTACTGGAGCTACTACTTCTTGTGGTGCTTCAACAGCAGGTGTTGGAACGATTTCTTCCTGTGGCATTGCAATTGTATC
The DNA here is from genome assembly GCA_947627635.1 of uncultured Bacilli bacterium. GTDB lineage: Bacteria > Bacillota_I > Bacilli_A > RF39 > UBA660 > CANQVB01. The sequence continues at coordinate 5,892 of CANQWT010000041.1, read as the reverse complement.
TTGTGAAACAGTAGAAGCTGCAGGAATTACAGGTTCAATAGCTGGTGCTTCTTGAGAAATTTGAACAGCATCAACAGGTGCTGGGGTTTCTACTGGAGTAGGAGCCTCTACTTGTGGTACTACTTCTTGACTTTCTACTGGCATAGCAACTTCAACTGGTGCGGCAACTGTTGGAATTTCCATTGTTGCTTGCTCTTCTACTGGAAGTGGTGCTACAGGAGTTTCTGTAACAGCTGGGGTTTCTATTGTTGTTGGTACTTCTTGAGCAAGAGGTGCTTCAGCTGGCATCTCAACTGGAGTATCAACACTTGGAGCTACGTCAACAGATGCATTTGGCATAATGACTGGTGCATCTTCTACTCCTACAACTTGTGGAGTTGCCATAGCAGGTTCTACTGTTGGTGTCACCTCATTAGGCATCACTACAGCTGGTGCAGTTTGAACAGCCTCATTCATTGGTACAGTAGGTTGTACATTTTGAACATTTTCTTCTTGTTTCATAACTTCTTTCTTTCCTTTCTTTGTACTTGTTGCAATAAAAATAACTAATGCAATAATTAGTAATAACACGCCTCCTGTAATCAACATTCCAGGAATTGTTGTAAACCACGATAAATTCATTTTGTCCACTCCCTTTATTCTAATACTATCTCAATAATAACAAAAAAAGACCTGTTTTGCAAATGTATTTTACTATTGACAGTTTTTTACAATGTAAACAATGTCCACATTCCCGCATTTGGCATTTTTTCTTCAAAAGTCATTCGCTCTTTTGTAATCGGATGAAGAAAAGAAATCGTACTAGCAAATAAAGCGATATCCATCTTTTCACAGAACCCATAGCGATGGTCACCATAAAGTGGATAACCTCTACTTGCAAACTGTACTCTAATCTGATGCTTTCTTCCTGTTTCCAAATCAACTTCTATCAAAGAACAATTTTCTTTCTTATTTTCCTGAAGTACTCGATAAGATAATCTTGCCTCTTTCCCCTCTTTTTTTACGACAACTTTTTCTTGTTCTTGTTCCAAAAAGTCAACCATGATGCCTTCTTTTTTCTTTAAAAGGCCATGACAAATGAGTAAATATTTCTTTTTAAATGTATGATTTCGTACTTGTTCTGAAAGTCTAGATGCAGCTTTGGAAGTCTTGGCAAACACCATAACACCACTAGTCGGTTGGTCAAGACGATGAACAAGTCCTAAATAAACATTTCCTTTTTTCTGATATTTTTCTTTAAGATAAGACTTTAAAAGAGTAAGCATGTCTTGATGATTACTTCCATCACTTTGACTTAATATTCCGCTAGGCTTTAAAGCTACAAGTAAGTGATTGTCTTCGTATAAAATTTTCACTTTTCTTCCCACCGTCCATATATGCCACAAGGAAGTAGTAAATTTGTTTTTGTAATAGGAAGTCCTAATTCACCACAAGTTGTCATTCCACCAAACTTTTTTTCTACTTTTTCTAATAAAAGATTATATAAAACTGTCGAGCTCATCCCTGTTGTATAAGAGTTAATTAAAAAGAAAAGTGGATGCTCACTTAACAATTGGACACAAAGGTTCACTAAGTTTTCTAAGTCTTTTTCAATGTTCCATACTTCTTTATTTACTCCTCTTCCATAACTTGGTGGGTCCATAATAATTGCGTCATAATGATTTCCTCTTCTAATTTCTCTTTCTACAAATTTAACAACGTCATCAACAATATAACGAACAGGCTTGTCTGTAAGATTAGAAGCCTTTACATTTTCTTTACACCAGTCAACCATTCCTTTGGAAGCATCAACATGAACTACAGAAGCTCCTTTATATAAACAGGCAACTGTGGCACCACCTGTATAGGCAAACAAATTTAAGACCCGAATAGGTCGATTTGCTCTTTCTATTTTTTCCATCATAAAATCCCAATTTACAGCTTGTTCTGGGAATAGACCTGTATGTTTGAAGCCCATTTGTTTGATACAGAATGTTAAATTCTTATACTCTATTTTCCAACTTGGTTTTACAGCTTTTATATTTTCCCATGCTCCTCCACCAGAGGTGCTTCTATGATAATGTGCATCAATATTAGAATAGAGCTTTCTCAAATTACGATGGTCCCAAATAATTTGTGGGTCAGGTCTTAGTAAAATCACATCACCCCATCGTTCTAATTTTTCTCCATTTGCACAGTCAATTAGTTCATAATCTTTCCAGTCTTCTGAAAATAACATTTCTATCACCTTTTCCTATTTTATTTTTCAAACTCCATTGAAATCGTTGAGAGAATTTTAGCAATTTTGATTTCACTTCTTCTTGTATCTTCTCTAAATAATATATCATCTACCATCTCCCAAATTGCTACCCAGCCTGCAACTAAAAGGACTTCACTGACTACTGCAATAGAAAAAAGTTGCGAGATGAAAATTAAAACAATGCCAAGTATCAATAAGAAAGGTCTTCTCCAGTCACTTTTTTTATCCTGATTAAATAAAAGTTCTACTTTATTTTCATAAAAATGATGCAGAAGATATTCGAACTGTTCTTGTTCTTTTTTCGTTTTTAAGCCATTTACTTTTAGAGTAAATTCTTTATCGTCTTGAAATCCTATTTGATTTGAAAGATATTCATCTAGAGAAGGTTCTAGCATCTCACTATTGTAACAGTTTCTAGCAGTATCAAGTTCTTTTAAAGTCAGTTTGATTTGTTTCATTTTATCCCTCTTTTCTTTTTAAGCAACCCCTAAGTATTCTTCCAGGGTTATTCCTTGATTATAAATTGCTGTTGCAACTTCTTTGCCTACATAACGAACATGCCATGGTTCATATTGATACCCGGTAATATTCTCTTTTCCTTTTAAATAACGAATGATAAAGCCGTAGTGGTGAGCGTTTTCACTAAGCCATTTTCCTGCAGGAGTATCTCCATAATTATCATCAATTGCCCCAATATCAAAGGCAAGTCCTGTTTGATGCTCTGACTGTCCAGGTCGTGCTGAATAAGTATTTGCAAGAGCTTCACCGTCACGAGCAACATAATTATTAAATAACGTATTTTGGGTATTATAAGAACGGAAACCAGAAATAAGAGGCATATCAAAACCTGCTTGATTTGCAGCACTTTGTAGTTGACTAAGTGCACTTTTTGCAGTAGGATTTACTCCCGGATTATAAGTAGATGGCAAATGATACTTCTTATTTACAATTAAAATACCTTTGATATAAGTTCCTGCTGGATTAGAAGATGTACTTGTCCTTTCAACAACAGGCTTTTCTTTTACATTCACTTTCCTTGTTATGGATGCTTTGTTGTGCGATTTGTCTTCTACTTCGTATAAAATTTCATAGACACCCACTTTATCTTTTTCTAACTTTGAAGTTACTTTTACCTGTTTTTCTAAATCCTTATCATAGTTATCAACAACTTCAACACCCTCATCTTGATAATCTTCTCCTACAAAAATAGAGACTTCTTCTTGTCCTTTTAATTTTAAAGTTGGTGCAGTAGTATCTACTACTTTAATTGTTCTTGATATACGTTTGGTAAAAAATAAGAATTGGGCTTGATAGGTTTTCTTATAAGTTCCTAGCTTTTTCGTATTCACAGTTTTCTTGATTTGCACAGATAGTTTCTTTCCAAAGACTTTGGCACTGGCACCTTTTTCTTTATATGTCTCATAAACTTCCATTGTTAGTACGCTTTTTCCTTTTAGTTTTATTTGAAAGGTAGAGTATCCCACTATGAAAAAAATGCCTACTAATATTAAAAGGATAACAACACTAATTATAATCGCCCATTTCTTTTTATTTCTTTTCATACTATCCCTTCTTACTTTTTAAATTTCACAGATATAAGTCTCTCGTAGTGGTAAAAATCCTTGTTTCTGGTAAAGCTTTTTCGCCTGCGAATTAGAAGCACAGACACTAACTTCTATCGTTTGAACACCCTCATTCTTTGCCCATCGTCTAAATTCTTCAAAAAGATGCGTTGCTACTTTTTGTTTTCGATAAGTTGGTAGAACAAACAAAGCATCTAAAACAGCTTGCTTTTCTTTGAGTGTCTCATCTTTTTTCAAATAGCCATACAAATACCCTACTATTTCCTCACCCACTTTAGCACATAAGATTAGTCGTTCTTTATCTTCAATATAGTGTTTATAAAAATTGGAAACAACAAAAGAAGGGTCAATTGAAGTATCGTATTGCCTCTCATCTTGAACAAGTTGGGTTAAAAGTGCATCTAATACTTTCGCATCTTCCATTTTTGCTTTACAAATTTCCACTTTCATCACCTTACTTTTTCTAAAATATCACGTGCTGCGATTAACCCAGTTGCTGCTGCTACAACAATATTTCCTGCTTTTCCTGCACCATCTCCTATAAAATAGATGTTTTCATTTTCTATTTTCATATGTGCATCTGTCTCTATTTCATTACTGAAGAATTTAATTTCAGGACCGTAGAGGAGTGTTTCACCATTATTGACACCTGGAATAATTTTATCGAGTGTCTCAAGACCCTCTAGAATATTTTTGATAATACGATGTGGAAGAACTAAAGCAAGGTCTCCTGCGACTACATCTTTGAGTGTTGGTTCAATAAAACCTTTACTGATACGGGACATTGTACTTCTCCTACCACTTCGTAGGTCATGTAAACTTTGAATAATTGGTTTTCCATCTCCTAAAGTATTTGCAATTTTAGCAATACACTCACCATATTCTCTTGTATTTGTAACAGGTTCTGTCAAACTGACTTTTGAAATAAACGCAAAGTTTGAGTTTCTTGATTTCACATCTTTCAAAGAATGCCCATTCACACAAATGTATCCATCATAATTTTCTTTTGTTACATAGCCACCTGGATTTGTACAAAAGGTACGGATTTCATCATTATAAGTTGCAGTTTTAATAAAGATAGTTGGGTCATAAATTACATTTGTAATAGGTTCTAATATTTCTTTTCGAACTTCAACTCGTACGCCAATTTCAATGCTTTGTGAAACGTATGGAATTTTGTATTTATCAGCAAGAGTTTGTACCCACTTTGCACCTGTACGTCCTGGGGCTACTACAATGTACTTTCCTTCTTTTTCTATTTCTTTCCCACCTTTTTTATACTTTACTTGATAAGCTTTGGCATGTTTTCCAATATCGACAACATCAGCATTTTCTACAACTTCTACATTTTTACTTTTTAAATACTCTGTAAAGTCTTCAATATATTTTGGAAGTTTATCACTTCCTAAGTGTTTTTGTTTAATGACAAGTAAATTTGCCCCGACTTGAGCAATTTTTTCTTCTAATTTTTTTGCTTCATCCATATTTGTAGGATAAACTTTCGCATTCATCTTAAAACGGTTAAAGATTTCTTCTGTATCATCAATGAGTTGATAAGCTTCACTTTGCTCCATATATTTGAATAAATTAGACTTACCAAGTCGTGGAATAAAATTGAGTTTTCCATCTGAAAAAGTACCAGCGCCACCAAAACCTGATAAGATATTACAAGGTTTGCAGTTAATACAACGTCCATCTTTTGTTTGATTGATAGGACATTTCCTATTTTTAGCATACTTTCCTTTATCTAACAATAAAATTTTTAAGTTCTTATTCTTTTCAATTAACTCATAAGCAGTAAATAATCCTGCAGGACCTGCTCCTATAATAATTACATCGTACATATTCTCTCTCCTATTACCTTTATTTTATCACAATAACAAAGAGAATAAAACTTTTTTTCTCAACACAATTTTGTTTTCTAGACTTACAACAAATAAAAAAGAAAACCGTTTGCTATATCGGTAATCTTATTTGAAAAACTTATTATAAATTTGAGTTCCGGTGAAAAAAGAAAGAAAAGAAAAAATGAATTTGTTTTATCCACAGATTCATTTTTTTGATACAAAA
>CANQWT010000040.1 GCA_947627635.1 uncultured Bacilli bacterium | reverse complement strand
CTCCTAACCAGTTTGAAGCGAACTACTTTTCTCAAATCCCCCCTCTTTTATCTGTCTAATCTATTGACTTATCTCCCGTGTCCAAAGCTGGCCACTCATTTCCATTTTCTAAATCACTATACTAGTTTCTATTTTATCCTTTACTTTTCTTCTTGAACTTCAAACTCTTCTAAAGTCCCATCTTCTTTAACAATTTTAGAAAGCATCGTTTCTGCTTTTTTTAGCTTCTCATCACATTGCTTTGCAAGTTTCATAGCCTCATTAAAGTCTTCAATTGCATGGTCTAGAGGTGTTTCACCACTTTCCAATTTCTTGACAAGTGCTTCTAGAGCTTCTAAATTTTCTTCAAATGTTTTCTCTTTCTTTTCCATAATATCCTCCTTATATCTTCCTATATAATTTGTGCATCAAGTACACCATCTTGTAATTCAAACTTGACAACCTCTTTCTTTTTTACTTGCTTGATAGAAGTAATTACTTTGTCCTCTTTTTTGATAACAGCATATCCTCTTTTAATCGTTAACAGCGGATTTAGTAATTCCAGTTTTTCAAGTAACCTACTGTATTTTTCTACCGGCTTATCCAAAAGCGTTTTAGGCGACTTCAAAACTCTACTTTGACAAACCAACTCATATTCATATTTTTTACTACTCAACTTATTTTGCATTGCTTTTAAAAGTTTTTCATAAAGCAAATCAAACTTTTCTTCTTTAACTTCATAAAGTCTTAAAGGTTGTCTTAGAATTGGTCTTGATAAGATTTGTTTCAACCTTTGCTTTTGATAATTCAGTCTAGTAAGCATTGCCTTTTTAGAACGAATTGTAAGTTGTCCTAAATAATTCAGCACATCTTTTTGGTTTGGAACAGCAAGTTCTGCAGCTCCTGTTGGAGTAGGTGCTCTTAAATCTGCCACAAAATCAGCAATTGTAAAATCAACTTCATGACCAACAGCACTAATTACAGGTATTGGGCAGTCATAAATTGCTCGAGCAACAGCTTCTTCATTAAATGCCCATAAATCTTCAATACTTCCACCACCACGACCTACAATTAAGACATCCAAATCATATTCTTCTGCCTTTTTGATTTGCTTTACAATATCAAGATAAGCAGTATCTCCTTGAACAAGTGCTGGGAAAAGAAGCACCTCAGTCAAAGGAAACCTTCTTCCTATCGTCGATAAAATATCTCTTATCGCAGCTCCTGTTGGGGCAGTAACAACTCCAACCCTTTTAGGAATTCTTGGAATTTTCTTTTTGTGTTCTTCGTTAAATAGTCCCTCTTCTTGTAGTTTTTTCTTCAGCTGTTCAAAGGCAATATATAAGTTTCCAATTCCATCCTCTTGCATCGTATTGACATAAATTTGATAAGCACCACTTGCTTCATAGACATTGATTTTTCCGGTTACTAAAACCTTCATCCCATCTTGAGGTATAAACTTGACTTTAGAAGTATTTGAAGCAAACATAATTGCACTAATTCTTGCATTTTCATCCTTTAAAGTAAAGTAAAAATGTCCCCTCGTATGTGCTTTAAAATTAGAAATTTCTCCACGTAAATAAACTTCTTGTAAATTTTCATCATTGTCAATTCGGTATTTAATATAACGATTTAGTTCACTAACTGTTAAGTATTCTTCCTTCATATCTATTTGCCCTCTTCACTATGATATATCGCATCCAATACTCCGTTGATCATTTTTGTAACCTTTTCATCGCTATAATTTTTAGAAAGCTCAATTGCTTCATTGATAGCAACAATACTTGGAGTATCTGCATACTTTAATTCATAAATTCCAAGAGCAAGTATTGCCTGGTCTACTTTCGATAATCTTTTAAAAGTCCAGTCTACTAAATAAGTATTCGCAAGAGCCTCAATTTCCTTTTGATGCGCCAATACTCCCTGAATGGAAGTCGTTACAAACTCGTTTTCTACTTCAATTTCTTCCTTAATAATTTGGTCTAATTGATATTCCGTATCTGCACTTTCATAAATAAAAACTTGATATAAAATTCTTACAATACTATTTCTTAACTCACTTCTGTTTTTCATTTTTTCACCCTCTATATCATATCAAAAATCTTTTCTTTTGCCTAGAATTACTCTTCTTCTTTTTTACATTCTTCCTTTAATTGATAAAGGAAATTTAAAGCTTCAATTGGTGTCATCTCTAGTGGATTTACATTCATTAGTTGTTCCTTGATAGCATCTTTTTCTTTGTTCTTCTCATCTTCTTCCAATGTAAACAAACTTGTTTGTGTAAAGACACGTTCATGACTTTCCTGTGTTTCATATATCGATAAAATTTCTTTTGCTCTTGTAATTAAACTTTGTGGAAGGGATGCAAGAGAGGCCACATTGATACCATAACTTTTGTCAACGGCGCCCTTTTTGACTTTGTGCAAGAAAATCAGTTTTCCTTCTTCTTCTTGAGCAGATACATGGACATTTTTAAGATGAGGTAGTGTTTCTTCTAGAGTTGTTAGTTCATGATAATGCGTTGAAAACAAAGTCTTACAATGGACCTTATCATGAATGTATTCGAGTATTGCTTGAGCAAGGCTCATACCATCATAAGTTGCAGTTCCTCGTCCTAACTCATCAAACAAAATCAAACTATGTTCTGTTGCTTCTTCCAAAGCTTCGTTAGCTTCTTTCATTTCTACCATGAAAGTCGACTCTCCCCCAACTAAGTCATCACTTGCTCCAATTCTCGTGAAAATCTTATCGAAAATAGGCATCTTGCAAGAAGTACAAGGAACAAAAGAACCAATTTGAGCAAGGATTACAATAATCGCAAGTTGTCTCATATAAGTTGATTTACCAGCCATATTTGGTCCAGTAATCAACAAAATATCCGTGTTCTCATCCATGATAATATCATTTTCAATGTACTTATTTTGCATCACTCTTTCAATAACAGGATGACGACTTTCTATCATGCGAATTTCTTTTTGTTCAACAAGACAAGGTCTTACAAAATGATAATCGTCAGCAATAGTAGAAAAGGCTTGGAGCATATCAACTTCAGCAAGTACCTTCGCTGTCTTTTGAAGTGGAGCAATATAACGCTTTACAACCTCACGAATATCCATAAAAAGTTGATATTCTAAGTTGATAATTTTCTCTTCTGCCCCTAAAATAATGTTTTCTTTTTCCTTTAAAAGTGGAGTACTAAAACGTTCACAGTTGGAAAGTGTCTGTCTTCTTTCATAACCAAACTCGTCCTTAATTTGACTGATTTGTCCTTTACTCACTTCAATATAATATCCAAAAATTTTATTGTATCCAACTTTTAAAGTCTTAATACCAGTTCGCTCTTTTTCTTCTTGCTCAAACTGGAGTAAAAAGTCTTTAGAACCACTACGTATTCCTCTTAGTTGGTCTAGTTCTTCATTATATCCTTCCTTAATCAAAGACCCTTCTCTAATAGATATAGGTGCATCTTCGTTAATTGCTTTTTCAAGAAGAGCATAAAGTTCCTCAAACGTTTCAATTTCTTTATCGTATGAAAGTTCTTCTAAAATCCGCTTAATTTCAGGTAAAACCTTGAGTGACGTTTTTAATTGAAGTAAGTCTCTTGCATTCAAGTTTCCATAGGCAACACGCCCTGATAGACGTTCTAGGTCATAAACACGGTCTAAAGCTTCTTTTAAATCATCTCTTAAAATAAATTGCACTCTTAAGGTATCCACTAAATCATAACGTCTTTCAATTTCCTTCCGGTCTGTAAGGGGACTTTCAATGGACTGCTTTAAAAACCTACTACCCATAGCTGTTTTATTTTTATCCAAAAACCAAAGCAGACTATTTTGACGTTCTCTTGTTCGCATCGTCTCAACAAGCTCTAAGTTATACATGGTATTTCCATTTAAAATGAGATGCTCACTCTCTTTTTCAACAACAACCTCTTGTAAATGAGAAAGGTCTCCTTTTTTTGTATCTAAGAGGTAATATAGTAAGTGTTCTACTCCTGTAATGATACGGATATCTTTTGTATTTTGATAGATGCGCTTGTATTCATCTTCTTGATAGAGCTCATCTGTAATCGTGACCATCAGTTGATAATTCTGACGTAATTTGAGAATTAAAGCTCGGTCAAATTTATCATTTACAATGAGTTCTTTTAAAGAAAGTCTTGAAATTTCACGGAGCAATACACCCCAGTCAGCATCGAGCAACATACTTTTAAATTCTCCTGTTGAAATATCTGCATAAGATAAGACATAACAATATTCAAAATCATAGATGCTTCCAATATAGTTGTTCTCTTTCGCATCAATTGTTCGGTCTAGTCTAGTCCCCTTGGTCACTACTTGAATGACATCACGCTTCACCATATCTTTCGTTGTCTTAGGGTCTTCTAATTGCTCACAAATTGCTACTTTATAGCCTTTTTCTATCAATTTATCCAAATAACCACTGTAAGCCTTAAAAGGAACACCACACATTGGAACTCTCTCACCAATTCCTGCTTGTTTTCCTGTTAATGTCAGCTCTAATTCCCGGGACGCAAGAACAGCATCTTCAAAAAACATTTCATAAAAATCACCCAAACGGAAAAAGAGGATACTATCTTCATATTGCGCTTTAATATCCATATATTGCTTCATCATTGGACTTAGTTTTTCAAGGTCTACTTCACTACGTTTCATACTACTACTTCTCTTTTCTATATTTTATTATTGTATTAAAAAATAAGGAAAATGGCAAGATACGATATTCTTTTTTTAGACTTTTTATGACTTCTTTTCAAGTTGGTCTAATTTTTTCAAAACCTCATCAAAAGTAGAGGCAGAAATGAGTTTAATCGCATAATGATTTTCTTTTATCGCTTTCTTACACTCTTCATAATTTTCACCAGCAGGAGCAATAAAAACATCTGCTTTGGCTTTAACTGCTCCTTGTAATTTATATAAAACACCGCCAATTGCTCCAACATGACCTTCCTTATCAATGGTGCCCGTTCCAACGATGGTAAGCCCTTTTGTAATGTCTTTCTTTGTTAAGCGATTATAAATTGCAAGTGTTGTCATTAAGCCACCTGATGGACCTCCTTCTGCGGGAGAAAAATGAAGAGAGATTTTAGGATTTGTTTGGTATTCGTCAATTTCAGTCACGGATATTCCGGTGATTTTCTCATTATTTTCCAAAAAGACTTCCACTTGTACTTCTTTTTCTTTGCCTTTTCGTTCAATGAGTAAGGTCAGTTTTTCACCAACCTCCATCTTTTTGACTGCTTCTTTATATTCCTCTACATTTTCTATTGTTTTTCCTTCTACCTTTAAAATATTATCTCCCACTTTTAAAGGCGTTTTTTCCTGATTTTCTACATACAACACATAAAAATTTCTCTTTTTAATTTTATAGCTTTTCCCCGCTTTTTGATAGGCGAGCTGAATGGCAATTTGATTTGCTTCATCTAAAGAGACTTTATTTCTAAAAAAGATATCTTCTTCACTATCGTCTTCTGACAAAGTATATTCTTCTTTTGGAACAACTTCCCAATTTTTAAAAACTTTAGAAAGAAGCATCGTTGTTATGGTTCCCCGCCATTCACTAACATAAGCCAAATTAAAACTTCCTTTTTCTTGGTAACTAGAAGAAAACTCAATTTTCTTATCTACAGGCATAATTCCCCCACCTGTATAAATATAATATGGAAGAGGAAAAGTTAATACCAAATATAGTACTACTAAAAAAAGCAAAAATTTATAATTTTCTTTGACGTACTCTTTTATTTTTTGAATGAATTTCTGCAAGATAAAATCCCTTCTTTCTTTCTCTATTCTATTATAGCAAAAGGAACTCTATTTATGAAAAAGAAACTCTTTTATTTGACAATTTTATTGTTCTTAGGTCTTATCTTTATCGAAATGTTTTTGAATACTTCTTTAGTGATGGATACAATATATCATGCAATAACACTGTGGAAAGAAAAACTATTTCCCTCTCTTTTTCCTTTTTTGGTCTTTGGGGAAGTCTTTATTTTACTAGGGCTTCCTAGTTATCTTTCTTATTTTTTAGAAAAGCCTTGTAGAGTGTTGTTTCACCTTAGTGGGAATAGTGTTTTTGCACTTATCATGAGTTTGTTTTCAGGTTTTCCAAGTGGTCCTAAATTCACAAAAGAACTTTATTTATCAAAGAACATTTCCAAAGAAGAAGGAAACCTGCTTTTGAAAATTGTGCATTTTTCAAATCCCCTTTTTATTTTAGGAACGATATCTTTACTATTTCAAAACCAAAAGGTTATCCTCTCCATCTTTATAGCTCACTATCTTGCCAATTTTCTTCTCTTATTTTTCTTACGAGGAAAGAAAGTCCAACAACCAAACATAAAAAAAGAAAACCTTGCCATTCTTTTCACCCAACAGACAAATTCGTTTTCTTCTTCATTTCTTTCCGTGCTTGACGTCATTCAAGATGCTATCCAAACACTTCTTTTTATGTTAGGCTCTATTTGTTTTTTCATGCTTCTATCTACTCTTTTAAATACCATGATACCAAATTCATTCATATATTTGAAGTTAGTCCTTACAGGCTTTCTCGACTTAACAAGTGGTATTTTTGCCCTTGGAAGTTCTAGTATTCCTTTATTTTTGAAGGGACTTTTGGCTACAGGATTTCTTGCTTTTGGAAGTTGTTCTGTACACCTACAAGTCTTAAATGTCTTAAAAACTTGTGATTTATCGTATCGTTCTTTTTTACAAGGACGTATTTTAGGAACACTTCTTTCTATGGTTCTATATATCCTGATTTATGGAGTTGTCTGGTAGTTGATAGGCGCAGTAATATAAATTCGCTTACTGTTTTCAAAGTTTGGATGCTTAAATAAAATATCAACAATTAAGAATTGACTATCTACTTTAATCTCTGCTTTTTGAATGGTTAAATCAGCGATATTGGGGATTTTATTTTTGACCGTTTGGCCTGAAGGGCCATATTCAATGAAACAATTACTACACATTTCATCTGAGACATTGATTTTTAAAACTGCATTGGTATTTGCTCCTTTATTATCAGGATTTGTGAAAGTGAAAGTAGCTTGTCTTGAACCACTTAGTGTTACTGATGCAAGCTTTCGTTTTACTAAATCATCCTGTATCATTTTAGTCATATTGTTGATATAAGACTGAACTGTAGTCTCATAAGATGCTACTTGTTGACTATTTCGATAGTTTAAAACCAAATCAAACATACCAATTGCAATTGCTGAAACAATGATAAAGGATACAAGCAGTTCAATGGATGTAAAACCTTTGTTATTTTTCATTTTTTCACCTCGATATTCGCAAAACTTCTAATCTCCTCATCTCCTGATGGTCCAATTTCTATAATCACTCTATAGGTATTGACTGTAGGAGCATCAGGATATTCTGGTAAGACTTTGACATAGTCTTTTATTGCTCTATCATTTTTAAAACGTGTATCATCTTCAATTTTTTCTTGTAATGTTTTCAGCTTATATCCCACTAAATAAATTCGATAAATGTCATTCACTCTTTTAAAGTTTTCGCAAAAAGTTACGTCCGTGTAATTATCACAGTCGCTTAAATCTTGATAGCCTTTTTCTTTGATATTACAGTAAAGGACTTGAGCAACCGATGTATCACTACCGCTTTCTCCTTCTTCAATGTTTCCTGTACAGTTGAAATCCTGATCATTCGTAAGTAAGGCTTGAATATCTTCCTTTCCTTTATCCAGTATCATTTTTCTTGCCCAGTGAGCAACATACTTATTTTCAACGGAATCATAATATGTTCTTCGTCTGTATTCTGCAATAACTGGAGAGATATTGGCATAAAGAAGTGATAAGAGTGTCATCATAAAAACACTAACAATCAATGTTTCTACTAGGACGAAACCATTTTTTTTCGAATTCTTCGAATTCATTTCACTTCACCTCTTGTTTATCTTCTAGAAATATTATATAATAAGTTAAGATAAAATACTAGAATAAAAAGGAGGCTCTTGTTATGGTTGCTTATGACTTTACAAAAGTACCCATTATTAAAGTGGTCGATGATATCATTGTCCAAGCTGCGAAAAGTGAAGCAAGTGATATTCACTTTGACCCAAGAGAAGATGACCTCCTTGTTAGAATGCGTATTGATGGAGATTTAAGAGATTATACTAGAGTTCCTAAGGTTTATGAACGAAATTTGATTACTCGAATTAAGCTACTTTCTAATATGAATATTACTGAAAACCGTCTTCCTCAAGATGGAGCGATTAAAGGAGTTATTGGTGGCATTGCTCTTGATATGCGTGTTTCTACTCTTCCAACGAACGAAGGAGAAAAATGTGTTATCCGTATCCTTGACTATACACGAAGCTTAGCGGGACTTGAAGCATTAGGATTTAATAAGGCAAACTTTGAAAAGTTAAAACGAATGATAGAAGTTCCTAATGGAATTATCTTAATTACTGGTGCTACAGGAAGTGGTAAAAGTACGACGGTATACTCTGTCTTACAGAAGCTCAATAGACCAGAAACAAATATTATTACGGTTGAAGACCCTATTGAAATGAACTTAGAGGGATTAAATCAAGTCCAAGTAAATAGTGAAATTGGACTTGACTTTGCAACGGTTCTTCGTTCTATTTTACGTCAAGACCCAAATATCATTCTTATTGGAGAAATTCGTGATAGTGAAACTGCGAAAATTGCTGTTCGTGCATCAATTACTGGACACCTTGTTCTATCAACTATCCATACGAATAACTCATTAAGTACAATTGAACGTCTCTTGGATATGAATGTAGAACGTTACTTACTATCAACTGCTCTTACTGGTATCATTTCTCAACGCCTTGCCAAGATGCTTTGTCCTCATTGTAGACAAAAAGTAAAGGCGGATAATTATCAGAAAAAAGTCTTTAAGCTTGCGATGAACCAAGATATTGATGAGATTTATACTGCTAAAGAAGGTGGATGTGAGCACTGTACGAATGGATACCGTGGTCGTATTGCTATTCAAGAAGTGTTGGTCCTCAACGATACTATTCGTGATGCTTTAAATAATGAGAAACTAGATCGTGAAGATTTGCGTAAAATGGTTTATAGTTCTGATGTTATTACAATGCTTCAGGATGCTTTAGGAAAAGTATTAGAAGGAACAACTTCTTTTGAAGAGGTTTATCGTATTATTGATATTGATGATGATTTAGACGAGATGTTTGATGAGGAATTGGACCGTAAAAACTTACACGATACAACAACAGAAGCTCTAGGACAAGTAAAAACTGGTAAGAAGAAGGAAAAATCTAAGGAGAAAGAAAAAAAATCAAACGGTGTCAATCCTCCACAAATTAGTATTCCATCACTCGATTCTTTTGTAGTAACATCCCCTACTCCATATCCTGGAACTGTACCTGAAAAATAGAAATGAAAAAATCCTACATTTCATAAGAACGTGGGATTTTTTTATTGTTTTAGTTCTTCTAACATTTTTTCTTTCAAACTATCAATATCTGTAAAAAATAAATTTGTACCTCTTTTTTTCAAACCTAACATATTTTTAAATAGACTTTTAATTTCGTTTTGTAATTCTGTTGGAACTTTTAATGGAATTCCATCAATTGTATGAACATGGTCTATATATTTTTCCAATGTTGGAAAAGCATTTTGTAATAATATTACAGCATCTTTATTCCAAATTTTTCTAATAATTATAGTATTACAAAATCCATATTTTTCTATCTTTTTATCGATAATTTTTTGATATTTATCTACTTTGGAGCTAATCGGAATAAACCATAAAATGTCTTTATCTTTAATAGTGAAATAAGTCGGTCTTTTCTTTCCTCTTTCATGATTTTGCATTAAGTTCTCATCATTTACAATATCGAAAAATTTATCTTTAATATGATATAAATATCCTGTTTTTACTTCCATTGCCATCACTCCACAAATAATATAACACAAAGAAAAAGAAAACTCCATCATAAGATAGAGTTATTCTCACATTTTCGACCAGGATCATTTATTAGTCGCACCACCTGGAAGCGAAAAACATTGTCGACCAGGATCATTTATTAGTCGCACCACCTGGAAGCGAAAAACATTTACACTATTTCAAGTGCAATAATAATATACTATATTTTTATGAAAATGTCAAATAGTATACACAATATAGTATATGTATTTTAGAAAAAATAATTCTAGTGTTTATTTTATTGTAATAAAATTGACCTAGGGCTTCTAAAGTTTCCTAGGTACTAATTGATATACATATATTATGTATTCGTATATGAAGTCAATATTATTTTTCTATTTGTTAATTCTTTTAATATAATTTAGTTGTTTGGAGTTAGGACGATACGAAAAGAATTGACACTACTAGCGGATCCAGCATCATCATAATAAAAGAAAATACCTGTTCTTGTATTGTCATAGTAATATCCACCACGACGTAACCAAGGAAGTTTATATCCTATCATATTGTAATTATCTCCATACCATCCAACT
Organism: uncultured Bacilli bacterium; assembly: GCA_947627635.1. Classification (GTDB taxonomy): domain Bacteria; phylum Bacillota_I; class Bacilli_A; order RF39; family UBA660; genus CANQVB01. Next base: position 839 of record CANQWT010000040.1, on the reverse strand, counting down.
GTTTCATTCATAGCATGTCCTTTACATGGAAATCCATTACAACCTGTTGTACTTGCAGAACTTGTAGTATACAGATCATAATATTTTTCATCAGGCCATACTCGTCCTTCTATAGTATTTTCATCACTAATTTTTCCACTATATCCAGAATTTGAGGTTATATCAGTTCCTGACATTTTATTATATACTCCCATTGTATACTCAAAAGCCCCACCATTGATATCATATATTCCGGTAATATTTCCGGTTGAAGATGCTCCAGCTCCAACATAGCCTTGTCCTTCTCCTGAGCTTGTTAAGTCATCATATTTATGAGAACATATTTCTGCTTGTGGAGCAATACTTTTACCACTTGAGCACCCTGTCAAAAAAGGACGGATAATATTGTTAAAATACACTTCTCTATTTGCATCCGCATATAAAAAATTGCCATATTTTCCATATTTGCTTTGAGTTAGATAATTGATTAAAGCCCATTCTGTATTTTTGGAAGCATGTGCATCATATGTACTTTGATCAAAACCATAGATATTTCCACTCTTTGTTATCCCCATAGATACTAGCTCTAATGTGGATACTCTTATTCCACACCAACTATATATATTTGGTTTTATTGCTACTAAGTTATCTGTATCCACATCTCCTGGACTTGTTCCATCAATTGATCCTGTCTCAAACTTTCCTACCCATATTCCAGGTAACTCTTTATCTCCAAAGGTAAACCCAGGAGGAGTAAACCATCCATTTGGTACATATCCTGTATATTGGGCACTTCCATCGTCTTTCGTAGAACTAGAGATAAACTTCACATCAATTTCTCCGGGTAATGCTTGTGTTGG
>CANQWT010000039.1 GCA_947627635.1 uncultured Bacilli bacterium | reverse complement strand
CCTTTCTTTAATGGTGGTGTATCTTTACTTTCATATGTATATCCTATTGTTACATTTTCATTTATATTATCTTTATAATAGAAATTATATTTGGCATTTCTTTCATTATTATTAGTTAGGGTTATTGTTATATCTTTACTACTATCTTTTGTTACTGTTATCTTATTATCTTTGAAAGCACTATCACTTGAAGATAGAGTTGCGGGTAGTGTCCCAGTGATTATCCTAATTGCTTCTTTTTGTTCTTTATTGACTGTGAACATTGCATAGCTAAAATATCCCACTACTACAAACAAGCTGATTACTCCAACTAGTATCAAATAGCTTTTCTCTATCCTTCTTTTCTTCAATAATTTCATTATGACACCTCTATTCTAGTGTCATTATATATCATTAAAAGTACCCCCCCCGATTTATGAAATTTCAGCATATATTTTTGACAAGCAAGCCTAAATTATGATATAATGTATCTAAGCAAGAAAACTTGCATAAAATAAAAAAGAGGAACATTTGGTTCTGAAAGTGAATGTCTCCTCATTTTGAGTGAGTATGACACTCTTTCATCGCTGAACGAGTGTCATATTTTTATTACTGCTACCAACAAAGATAGGAGAAATAAAATGATAGCAATGAGCTTAAGAATTTTCACAATGAAAGTCTTAGTTTTCATCAATATCACCTCCTTTCTTTCTTCAAGATTGGAGGCAGACACTCACATCAAATGTTCCTAATTAAAATTATATAAAACAAACGTTTATTATTCAAGTATTTTTTCTTTATTTCACAATAAAAAGCAAGATTTTGGCATAGAGCTACTCATCTTACTTTTCTTTTTCTTATAAATAGACTTTACAAATGATATTTTTTATTTGTAATCATATACTTGGCGGAACGAAACATTACTATTTACATTACCATACCAATTGTTGAATGCGAAAACACCTGCGTTAGCACCATTGTTCCAGTTACCTCCACGATCAAACCATGGTCTCTCCGCACTCACCATCCATGTGTTATCACCGTATCTCGTCTATTCAATATTAGTTTAACATGAAATAAACTTCTCTTAAACCTAAATTGTATCTGTTTGTCCTTCATTCTTTGGTAAAATTATATCTTTATTAAGACGATAGTACTCCACCATTGAAATGACACTCATTATCATTGCAAAATAAAGTAGAAAATCAGATACTCTTAATCCCCATAACTCAAATGGCAAATTATAAAAGAAAGTTAAAACAATTCCTACCATCATTGAAGCAGTTTTAATTTTTCCTGATGAAATTGCTGCTTGTACTTTTCCTTTTCTTCCAGCTTCCATTTTAATAGCATCTACTACGATATCTCTAAAGATAATGACAACAGGTATCCATGGTGTTATAAAACCTTGTACAGCAAGAACAATTAAAATTGGATTGACAAGCAACTTATCAGCAATAGCATCTAACATCTTTCCAAGGTCTGTTACTTGATTATTTTTTCTTGCTAGATATCCATCTAAGAAATCTGTAAGTGATGCAATAATAAAGATAGTCCCTGCGATAAAATACTCAACTCTTACATAAATTCCTCCAATGAGTACTTTAGGCATCTCTATACCAACGGCATAAAATGGGAATAACATAAATAAAATCACAACAACTGTTAAAATAATTCTTAAAACAGTTAATTTAGTAGGTGTGTTCAAAGCTTACTACACTTCCTTTCAATTCTGAAGTTCTAACTGGTTTTTTATTGACTTCTTTCACAATAATAATTACAAGTAGTAAAACTAAAAAAGTAATCAAAGCCCCTAACACATAAGGAGCAATATTGATTTTTTTCTTATGAATAATTGTATAAGGAGAACTAATCTTCTTTGCTTCTTCTTCCTTTAGTTTACGAGCTTCCAAAATATCTTCTAATGAAATCTTAGAAGTATGTTCAAATAAAAAGTCATTAAATTCCTCAGTTACCTCTTCTTTATTTAGACCTAAATACTTCGCATACTCTTGAAGCATATGCCTTAAATCATAAATATCCTTAAAAGCCTTGGTATTTCCACTTTCCATATTTTCAAGTTCCAATATAGAAAATTTCAAATCCTCACTTGCTTCCTCTAGACTTACACCATGACTTTTCCGAACCTCTTTTAAATAGGCTCCTAACTCTTTCATGTGTCACCTCTTTTTTAAACAAAATTAAAAAAACATTTCATAAGCCATGTTCTGTCCCTATTTCTAGGTGGCAAACATTTATCTACTAGTTTCCTAGTCCCTAACTCCATTTTGTTTCTTTCGTTAGAGCTCCCCTACCAAAATTTGGGTTTCTCACTCGCGGGGTTTACCTCGTTTCACTTCTTCGTTTCCAAAGAATTCGTCACTGTGGCACGTTACTTGGTCTTGCATAGTTTCCCGTAGCAAGGGCACTTTGCCGTTAGATTTCTCTACCCTAGGTTATTTTTTCCCTAGGCACGAACACTACTGCCATTCCAGGTCAGTGTGAGCATGGACTTTCCTCTACCTCATTCAAGATAGCGTTTGCCGAAATGTTTAATCATCTTTTCCATATACCATCTTTTCAAGTTGTGATAAACGTCTTAAAACATCGACATTATTCACATCTCTTGGCTCTCTATCCTTGGCAATCTCTACATTCATTCTAGCATTGCGTAGTTCCTGTTTCAAATTCATGATTTCCTTTAACAATTCTGCTTTTTCTTGTTCCATATGATTGATAATATTAAAGAATTGTTCATAGTCACTAATCACAACATCTAAAAACTGGTCCACTTCTTTAAGACGATAACCTCTCGTATCAATCTTAAACTCTTTCTCTAGAATTTCCTGTGGGGAAAGCGAAATTTTATTCTGGTACATCTTTATCACCAATCCCTTTATCACTATTATTCTACGAAAAAAGACACTATTTGTCAATTGCTTTAGAAGAAAGCTTATCCAGTAAATTTCTTGTTTGTTCTTCTATAATCAAGGCTTTTACTTCCTCATGCATTTTGTTTAATAAAAAGATAACTTCTTTTGTTTTCATAAAAGCATCACCCATTTTGACTTTATACACATTTTCATTTTCTTGCAAGCATTTCGACAAATTCATTCATTTTTCTTTTTACCAATTGACGAAAATCGATTTTTGTCCTATACTAAAAAGCACGATTTAGAAGTGGAGAAATTACAAATGGAAACAATTTATCCCCAATTAAAAACCTTTTTAGAAAGTGATGAGGAAAAGAAAATTTTAACTCTTTTTCATAAGAGTTTTTTAGGAGATGTGGAAAACTTATTTTTATATGATACCAAAACTCATCTTGCAAAAAAAGTCACTGTTACTAAAAGTCCTTTAGGAATTGATATTGCAAGTGATGATGCTCTTTTAATTATCGACATTAAAAATAAACCTTATGTTCGCTATTTTGAAGAAACATACCACAATAGGTCCGAAGAAAATCAACATCTTATCTTTTCTCGTTATAAAGATAGCGAACAAGAAGAACAATTTAGTCTTGCTATTCAACAAGTTGACTTACAAAATAATGAAAAGATTACTTCTTCCATTCATATTTCTAGAAAAGATTTACTGTTCGATATTCTAGATTTAGAAAATGGACGCTTATACTTTTCAACCTTATATATAGGAGTTAAGAATTACATGGAGTGGCAGAAAGCGAAAATGAGAACGATTTTAAGACCTTTATACCAGACCCACTCTTCTATGATGGAATTTTTTGAAGAAACAAATCCTGAATTAAAAACTTTAATGAATGAACTTCTTCCTCATCGTTTTGAAGATTTTGCTGGAGCGAAACAATTTAAAATTTATAAGAAGTAATCCATCATATTTATGTGATTGGATATGGAAATTTATGTTTTTTTATGTTATGATATAGAATAGGTGATGAGATGAATTATCCAGGTGGAATTAAAACTTTAAAAAGCCATACTACAAGTTATAAAAATAGAGGAATGAGCTTAGAAGAAGATTTAAATTTGACCAATGAGTTTTATAGAGAAGAAGATATTGCTTATATCTATAAAAAACCAACACCTATTCAAATTACCAAAGTTGATTATCCATCAAGGCGAGAAGCTGTGATTAAAGAAGCTTATTTTAAAGAGCCTTCTACCACAGATTATAATGGTATTTATAAAGGATATTATATTGATTTTGAGGCTAAAGAAACAAAAAAGACAACTTCTTTTCCTCTTTCAAATATTCATCCCCACCAAATAGAACATTTGAAAAACGTCTTAAGACATGGCGGAATTTGTTTTTTAATTGTTCGATTTACAATACAAAATGAAACATATTTATTAACAGGAAAAGATTTTTTTAGTTTTCTAGAACAACAAGAAAGAAAATCTATTCCATACTCATATTTTGTAGAAAAGGGACATTTAATTCCTTTTACATATCGTCCTAGACTTTCTTATTTAAAGATTGTGGATGAAATGATTGGAGGCAGTTTATGAAAGTCAATATACCAAGTACAGGAAAAAGTGAAAAGAAAAGAAGAACTAAAACACCAAAAACAAAAGTGAAAAGAGAAAAAACAAAAAGAACAATAACACCAAAGCATCCTAGACAAAAACTAAATATGCAAACCAAATTGATTTTACTTGCTTTGTTTATTGTTTTAATGGTTGTAAGTTATTTCACAATTGGAATTATTATGACAGTCTTTATGGGACTTGGAATTTTGTTGATTGTTGGAATTACGAAACTTTTAGATGTGACACGGAATAAGCCAAAGCGACGAATGATTTTAAATGTGTTCTTAATCATTTTCTTATCTTTAGCAATTATAGGTTCCATTCTAGTTTGTTGTTTCTTACTCTATATTGCGAATACAGCACCTGAATTAAATCCAAAACTACTAGATTCCGATGAAATGAGTATTATGTATGATAAAGACGGACGTGAAATTGCGAAAATGGGCGGAGAGTTAAGAACTAAAATTACTTATGATGACCTTCCCCAAGTCTTTATTGATGCTCTTGTTGCTACAGAAGATTCAAGATACTTCCAACATAATGGATTTGATGCACCAAGATTTTTGAAAGCTTCTCTTGGACAAATGGCTGGAGATAGTGATGCTGGTGGTGCTTCTACAATTTCAATGCAAGTTATCAAAAACAGAATTACAAGTTCTGAAAGTCATGGTATTGAAGGTATCATTCGTAAATTTACTGATATTTACTTAGCAATTTTCAAGCTTGAAAAGAATTATACAAAAGAACAAATCTTAGAATTCTATGTCAATAACCATTTATTAGGTGGAAATGTTTGGGGTGTAGAGCAAGCTGCACAAGCATATTTTAATAAAGATATCAATGATTTGAACCTAAGTGAAGCTGCAACTTTGGCAGGAATGTTCAAGTCACCTAACTATTATCGACCTAATGTAAATCCTGAAAATGCAACCAAAAGACGTGATACAGTTCTTTATTTAATGGAAACACATGGATACATTACTAAGGAAGAACGTGAAACTGCAGCAGCAATTAAAATGGAAGACTTAGTCAATGTGAATACTGGTGCCATGACATTTGGAAATGAAGAATATCAAGGCTATATTGATACAGTTGTAGATGAGTTAAAAGATAAATATGGTTTAAATCCTTATACAACTCCTATGTTAATTTATACAAATATGGATCGTGCAAAGCAAGATGCTGTCAATCGTGTCATGAGTGGAAATAGTAGTTTCTACTGGGTGAACAGTGAAATTCAAGGTGGAGTTGCAGTCTTAGATACACAAACAGCAAAAATACAAGCAATTGGTGCAGAACGACCTAATAGTGACCCTAACGTTCGTCAGAACTATGCTGCTTCTATGAAAAGACAACCTGGTTCTACAGCAAAACCTTTATTTGATTATGGTCCTGGAATGGAATACTATAACTGGTCGACTTATGGTATCAATGATGGTGATGACAATTATTCAACTCTTGTTGATGAACCTTATACTTATAGTAGTGGACAGTCCATGGGTAACTGGGATGGAGGTTACATGGGAGTAATGACCTTACGTCGTGCTCTTGCTCTATCACGAAACGTTCCTGCTCTTAAAGCTTTCCAAACTGTAAGTACAAGTGAAAATGGAGCTGGAAATAAAAAGATTTTAGAGTTTGTTACCAACCTTGGAATTGAACCTGAAGTTGATAATGGAAGACTTCATGAAGCTCACTCTGTTGGAGCATTTGACCCAGGAGTTTCTCCAGTCATGTTGGCAGCTGCCTATTCTGCTTTCTCTAACGGTGGAACTTATCATGAGCCTTATACTGTAGAACGATTTATTGTAAGAGCAACGGGAGAAGAAACAAAACATGAAGAAGTCAAGAAAAAAGCAATGAGTGATGCAACAGCCTTTATGATTACAAGTATCTTACAAAATGTATCTTTATATGGAAGTACCCTTCCAAATGTTGCTGTTAAAACAGGAACAACAAACTATGATGCAAACAAAAGAGCCCGTCTTGGATATGCAAGTGATGCAGTCCATGATTCATGGGTTGTTGGATATACAACAAAAACAGCAATTGCTTCATGGTATGGATACCCTACTGACAAAGAAGGTGGACCATACTGTCGTGGACAATGTTCAAATCAACGCGACTTGTTCTTTAGAGCTTTAGCGAGTGAAGTTTTTGAACCAAATAAAGAAGCCTTTACTGCTCCTGATAGTGTTGTTGGTATCAACATGAATGGAACGACTGAATACTTTAAGAAAGACCATCAACCTAAGAGTGTTGATACCGGAAAGATTTCTACTCCAGCAAACTTTAAAGCGACTTATAGTAATAATAAAGTTACTCTTACTTGGGACCCTGTAACTCCTAATGCTCAGCTTCCTAGCTATGGAGAATTTGGATATAACGTATACTTTAATAATACGCTTCTTGGTTTCACTACAAATACAAGCTATACAATTTCAAATCCAAAAACACCATATGGTACATATAAGTTAATTGCAACTTTCAAGAAATTTAGTGGAAATCAAAGTGAACCTGCAACATACACGTTAGAAAAAGCAAAAGTCAGCTTAAGTATTGGTCCAGGTACAATCAATTTAACTGCTCCTGCGACTGTAAATGATATCATTAGTCAAGTCTATGTTAAGGATAATGGAAAAGATGTAACTTCTTCAATTACAGTTAAATCAGTTAGTGTAGATGGAAGAGATATGGCATTTACAAATTCTCTTGACCCAGGACAACATACGGTTAAGATTACCTTTACTTATAATGGACAAACTTATCCAGGAGGAGCAATGTCTGTGGTTGTAACAGAATCTACAACACCTGATACAGGTGGAGATGATACTGGTACTCCATAGTTATCATAAAATATGAATACACAAAAAAATTCAGAAATCTAAACTTCTGAATTTTTTATTTTCTCTTCTTTTGTTCTCTACAAATATCTCGAAGTAAGCACTCTTCACAATTTGGCTTGACTGCCTTACAATGATATCTTCCAAATAAGACCATTTGTAAATGCCTCTTGCCCCATGTTTCTTTGGCAAACTTTTTCATGAGTTTCTTTTCGACCTCATAAGGGCCATCTTTTAAAGCAGCAAGGTAAAGTCGTTTACTAATTCGTTCAACGTGCGTATCTACAGCAATTGCTGGATAGTTATATAGTTCAGATAGAACAACATTCACAGTTTTTCTTCCAACTCCTGGAAACTGTTCTAATAAAGCCCTATCTTGAGGCAATATTCCGTTATAATCTTCTTCTAAAATTCTAGCAATTTCTTTTACATAATAAGCTTTTTTGTGGAAGGAACCAATAGGTCTTAATATTTGCTCTAAATCTTTGATATCAGCACTTTTTAAATCCTTGAGTGTCGGATACTTTTGAAATAAAATTGGAGTAACACTATTCACTCTTTTATCGGTACTTTGAGCACTTAAAACAACAGCAAGCAATAGTTCCCAGTCACAATGATAAATTAACTCACAATGAGGATTAGGAAATAACTGGTCTAAGTATTTTTCAATTCTATTAACCTTCTCATTCATCAGTATCATCTTCTTCAAACCACTTATATTCAAATACTTCCATAGGCTGTTGCTTTTCAACAGAGCGATGACTTTTCTTCTTCTTTTCCACATCTTCTTTGGTCTTTATTCCCTTTTTATTCCACTCGTAGAGAATTTTTTCGATGTATCTTAAGTTACTCACTCCATTTAATGTTGCCTCTTTTACAGCTTCTTCAATTAACTCATCTTGAAAGCCCTCTTCTAACCAAGCTTTAATGATTTCTTGTTCAATAGGACTTAAAGTTCTACCAAATTCTTGTTGTATTAGGTCAAAAACTGTACTTTTGGAAACATCTTTTTTTCGAATGATTTCTAAAACGTATTCCATATATTTATGATAAAAATCTTCTAAAGAAATATAGTCTTCCAACATTCCCTTATCCCCTTTTACAGTATCCATTCTTAACAACTTTGCACTTTGTAATGTACCAATGGATAACATTACTTCTTTTAAAGATAGTCCGATATCTTTTTCTATTTCTTTAGGGTTTAGAGGAAAACGTTCACCTTTATCTTTTAAATACATTAAAATGATAAAGTCTTTCCATTCTAGCTTCCATTCTTGTTGGAGTAATAACATTCTATATGGAATTTGAATGGTTCTTCCTGTTAAAAATTCTTTTAATTTCTCTTGGTTCATTTTAGTCACCTTTTCATTTTTGTTATCCTATCATAGATTGATTTTTTAAACAATAGTTAAGGAGTACTCTTTTCTCATTTTTTAAATGTCCTAAAACGACTTCTTGTTCTAATTTTTCAATCCATTTACTTAAATAAGGTCCAGGCTTTTTTCCTAGAAGCTTAGCAATTTCTGTTCCTTTAATTAAAAGTTCTTTTCTTCCTTTAATTGGAAGTTTTTCATAGCACTCTGCGATTTCTTTTTTAGATATTCCAAGCATTTCTCCTGCGACATAGCTTGCATAAAGTCCATTTTGATAAAGTGAATATGGATTTAATACATCAAGACTAGCCTTTCTAATTTGTTCCATCATCTCTTTTTCATTTTTAGAAAAAGGATATTGATCTTCTACTTCTAAAAATGCCCATATTCCAATACTTTGTGAATAATAGTGAATGTTTTTAAGCTTTGGAATATCCAATACTTCGTCTAGTTTTAATTCAAGCAATAAGTCTATACCATACTGACTGTTTTGTGAAGAAAAAATCTTATTTAACTCTTCTTTTACTCTTTCTTTTGATAAAGCTCTCAGTAAATATTTTGTTCTTATAATCGCCTCTTTTACTTCGATAGAAAGCTTAAAATTTAGACTTGTCGCAAAACGAATGGCTCTTAAAATTCTAAGGGCATCTAAAGAAAAGCTCGAAATACTGTCTTGAACGGTTTTAATTTCTTTGGCATCTAAATCTTTCTTGCCATTTAATAAATCAATGATAGACCCGTTTTTATCCATACAGATGGTGTTAATTGTAAAATCACGTCTTAATAAGTCTTCTTTTAGGCTATCAATATAAATAATCTTTTCAGGGCGTCTATTATTTTGATAATCAAATTCTTTACGGAAAGTTGTAATTTCAAATGGAATTTGATTGATAATAATAGAGACTGCGCCATATTCTACTTTAGGCATAATGGCATCTTTAAAAATAGAACATAAATCCTTGGGAGTAGCATTCGTAGTGATATCAATATCGTTAGACTCTAGTCCTAATAATTCATTACGAACAAAGCCACCTACAATATATGCTTGATATCCTGCATCTTCTATTTTGTTTAGTAGTTTGAGTGCTATATCTTTCATTTCTTCACCACTTTTATTATACTATAAATTGCAAAGAAAAACCCAAGTTTTTAAAAACTTGGGTATTTTACTAATTAACTGCGTCTTTTAATGCTGAACCTGCTTTAAATGAAACAGAGTTACGAGCAGCGATATGAACTGTTTCTCCAGTTCTAGGATTACGTCCTTCACGAGCAGCTCTTTTTGAAACACCGAATGTTCCAAAACCAACTAGTGGAACTTTATCTCCTTTTACTAATGCTCCTGTGATTGCTTCAAATGTAGCATCAATCGCACGAGTTGCGTCTGCTTTAGTAAGTCCTGCTTTTTCAGCAACAGCTTCTACTAATTCAACTTTTTTCATTTTTATATACTCCTCTCTATGTTTTAAGCATATTATGCTTACATATTAAGAATAGCATGAACAAATCTAAAAAGCAATATAAAATAAGGGAATTTTATTGTTTTTATGCATTTTTTTCAATTTTTGTTTCTTATTTCGTGAAGACAAATGGGTCTTTTTCTGTTCCTTGACCTTGAGAGATTTGGACACTAGATACTAGATAAACAGAAGGACGTACTACATAATAAGAAGCATTTGCATTATAAGTTGTAACTACTCCATCACCATGTACATGAAATAAAATATTTGTTGTATATAAACGAGGTGTTATGGTCCATTGATTATAGGTATTATTTATAGAATTGATACTGTTATATATCCAGTTTGAATTATAACAATCTTGTGCACTATCCCAACTCCGTAATCCCGTACTTAAGCATTTCTCTTTAGTTACATTACCTTGCCCACTCGTTGCATAACCATAATCGCTTGGATATATTAGTCCTACCTTTCCTATCCAACTTATTGAATTACCAGAAGGAACCGTTTTTCCTTTTTCATTACTATAGAAATAACTTGCCGTTCCTTCAGTCGTATAATCACTCCCTAGTGCACCTAAATACCACTTTGTATTTTCTATCATTTTTAAAGTTTCTGCTGCCCATTGATAAGTTGTACTCCCTGTGTATGGATTGATTTCTTTCATTAGACTTGCATTAGTCCAATCATTTGAATTTTCTATATCCCAAGCTTTTTTTCCTATTCCTTGATTATGAATAAGCTTTATTCTTTGTTCTTTCTGGCCTTGTTCATTCTCTACTGTGAATACTCCTATTATTCTCCATAATTCGTTATTAAATGTTACATAGTTATTGGGATTTGCTCCGATATATCTATAATCTGTTAGTTCTTCTTTACCCCATCCTTTTTGCTGTTCTGTCTCTTCATGATGATAGATGAACATTTTATTCTTTGTATCTTCATTAAACTCTGCATCCTCGCTATTTGTATAATCTTTAAGTAATCTTTCTACTCCTGTTATTATTTTTTCTTGACTTCCTTCTAAGGCTATCTTACTTTGATAAGTGTTTCCTTGTTCACTATTTGGAGTATCTTTATCTAACCATAGTCTCAATTCATATGTTACACTTTCTTTTTCGTCTAGATATTGGTTGATATTAAATCGACTTAATGTCCCTATCCTTCCTTCTTTTATACTTCCATCTGTTCCTTTTAA
>CANQWT010000038.1 GCA_947627635.1 uncultured Bacilli bacterium | reverse complement strand
GTTACCCATTTTCCTTTTTCTTCATTATAGACTACAGGTATCATATTATCACTTAAGACTGGTCCTCCTGTTGGTATCTGACTTCCTTTTAAAGCTATCTTACTTTGATAACTATTTCCTTGCTCAGTATTTGGAGTATTTTTATCTAACCATAGTCTTAACTCATAGGTTACACTACTTCCTGCTTCTAGATACTTACTCCAATAAAATTGATCTAATGTTCCTATTCTTCCTTCTTTTATACTTCCATCTGTTCCTGTTAGTTCATACTTTAAGTAATATGTATTTAACTCTCCACTTTCTTCTGTTAGATATAAACTATAATATGCTCCTATTGTCCCTGCATTTTTTGTGACTGTGAATGTATATGGTTTACTCATCTTTCCTTCTTCATCACTCATTGTTCCTAAGGCATCTACTTTGATATATTCTCCATCTTTCATATCCACTTTAAATTCTTCTGTTTGTATAGACACTTTCTTTTCTCCTTTCAACATAACACTAAACAAAGCATAGCTTGTTCCTATAAATATTGTTATTCCTATTAGTATTAGAATACTCATTAGGACTATACTTCTTTTTACTGTTTTACTACTATCCTCATTTGTTTTTACTTCTTTATATTTCTTCATTCTAACACCATCCTAGTGTCATTATATCTTATTAAAAGTACCCCCCCCGATTTATGAAATTTCAGCATATATTTTTGACAAGCAAGCCTAAATTATGTTATGATGTATCTAAGCAAGAAAACTTGCATAAAATAAAAAAGAGGAACATTTGGTTCTGAAAGTGAATGTCTCCTCATAATGTATGAGTAGTGACACTCGTTCAGTGATGAAAGAGTGTCATATTTTTATTGCTATTACCAACATGGTAAGGAGTAATAAAATGATAGCAATAAGACGAAGGACTTTAACAATAAAAGTTCTTTTCTTCATTGTATCCCTCCTTTCTTTCTTCAAGATAAGAGGTAGACACTCACATCAAATGTTCCTAATTGAATTATATAAAACAAACGTTTTTTATTCAAGCATTTTTTCTTTATTTCACAATAAAAAGCAAGATTTTAGAGAAACTCTACTCATCTTACTTTTCTTTTTCTTATAAATAGACTTTACAAATTCACATTTTTATTTGTAATCAGGTACTTGGCGGAACGAATGCCCACTGTTTGCGTTACCGTTGTTGTTACTGAAATAGAAAACTCCTGCGTTTGCATTATCAGTATGCCTACCACTACGAACTGACCATGGTTTCGTCGTATTCACCATAGTAGAATAATCACCGTTTGTCGTCTATTCTTTTTTATTTTATTATATTTTTTCAATTTTATCAAAGGCACATAAAAAGAGCCAAAAGCTCTTATTTTGTATATGGCAATAATCCAATTGCACGAGCACGTTTAATTTGCTCTGCGATATGTCTTTGATGACGAGCACAGTTTCCTGTAGCACGTCTTGGAAGTATTTTTCCTTTTTCATTGATATATCTTTTTAAAGTTTCTACATCTTTATAATCTACTGTTTTTCCAGTACACATGTAGCAAACTTTCTTTTTCTTACGATAAAATTCAGCCATCTTAATTCCTCCTTTTTAGAATGGTAATTCGTCATCACTAATCTCAATACTGGAACCAAAATCTGCGAAAGGATTTCCTGATACATCAGTAGTTGTTGGTTCTTCTTGTGGAAAATCTGAAAATACTGGCATTTCTGCTGAAGCATCATTTTGAGCTGGAGCAGAGGTTGTTTGTGTCTCTTGATTTCCATCTGGATTTCTTTTTGCACCAATAAATTCAACATTGTCTGCAATGACTTCTGTTACATAATGGCGCTTTCCATCAGGTCCATCATAGCTTCTTGACTGTAAACGTCCTTCAATTGCAACTTGGCTTCCTTGACTTAGATAATTTTTAACATTTTCTGCTTGTCTTCTCCATACAACAACGTTAATAAAATCTGCTTGTCTTTCTCCATTTTGTCCTGTGAATGGACGATTAACAGCAATAGAAAAGCTTGCAACAGCTGTATTACTTCCTGTATAGCGTAGTTCTGGATTCCTTGTTAATCTTCCGATTAAAAATACTTTATTCATGATAACTCCTTTTTTACTCGTCTACTCTGATTACTAAATGACGAATAACATTTTCATTGATTCTTGCAACACGTGAAAATTCATTCACAGCATCTTTTGCATTTTCTACTACAAATAAGAAGTAGAAACCTGTTTTGTACTTATTCATTTCGTAAGCAAGGTCTTTTTGTCCCATTGCTTTTTCTTCAACAACTTTTGCACCGTTATCTGTTAAAACCTTCTTCATTGTGTCTGCTGTTTTCTTAATATCAGCTTCTTCTAAATCAGGTTTTACGATAAACATTACTTCATACTTGTTCATCATTTCACCTCCTCTTGGACATAAGGCTTACCAAAAAGTAAGCAAGGAGTATTTCAAATACTCGCTAATAGTATAGCAAACAAATATTTTATTGTCTACCACCAATTTTATTTTTTTAATCCTTTTTGATATTTCTTATATTGTTCTTCTAAGTATACTACATCTTCTTTTGTATATTCTTCTTTTTGATACCCAATTTCTTCTATGAAGTCAAGTGCTGGTAGAAGCGTAGCTGATGCAATATGCTCATTGATTTCATCACTATAAATGATTTTACCTGTTAAGACATCTCTATATTCCACATCTTCTTCTTTAGTCACTTCATCTTTTGTAAAAACAGGATAAGCAAGATAACTATTTTCTTCTCCATCATATTCTTTAATGGTACGAAAGGCACATCCTTTTGCTAAAAACTCATCATCTAAAGTTCCAGTAACTTCCATATTTCCATCTTCTGTAACATGATAAGAAAATCCTTGTCCTTTCATACTTTTTCGGTTGACTTCAAACCCATCATGTACAACACACTTTGCTAACAAAACACTACTTCCACAAAGCGTAAGTGAAAGTGCTAATCTTTTAATTTTCATAAATACTCCCCCTAAGTGTTAAATTTAAACATTAAATCTAAATAAACAAATATCCCCATCTTGCATTAAATAGTCTTTACCTTCAAGTCTTGCTTTTCCATTTTCTTTCACTTTGACTTCACTTCCAGCATCCACTAAATCTTGATAAGACATAACTTCTGCTTTAATAAAACCTTTTTCAAAATCAGTATGAATAATTCCTGCACATTGTTTTGCATTCATCCCTTTTTTAAACGTCCAAGCTCTTACTTCATCTTTTCCAACAGTAAAGTATGTTGCAAGTCCTAATAAATCATAGGTTGCTCTTATCAATTTATTAAGTCCGCTTTCTTCCATTCCATACATTTCTAAAAGTTCTTGCTGTTCTTCATCACTTAAAGTACTTAAATCTTCTTCAACCTTACAACAAATAGGAACCACTTTTGCATGCTCTTTTTTAGCATACTCTTCGACTTGTTTTACATATTGATTTTCCTCTTGCCCAAGTTCACTTTCTGAAATATTTGCAAGATAAATAATAGGTTTTTGTGTTAAAAATTGAAAAGACTTCAAACATTCTTGTTCTTCTTTAGTAAAAGATACAACTCTTAAAGGAGTATTTTCTTCTAATGCCTTTTTGGCTTTCTCTAAAGTTTCTAACTCCAATAAATCCTGTTTATCTTTGGTTGTCCTTGCTTTCTTGGCAATTTTTTCAATTCTTGATGAGACAGTTTCTAAATCAGCAATAGCAAGCTCTAAGTTAATCGTTTCAATATCTCGTATTGGGTCAATTGCTCCATCAACATGAATAATTTGCCCATTATCAAAGCATCTTACAACTTCAACAATTG
This sequence comes from uncultured Bacilli bacterium, assembly GCA_947627635.1. Classification (GTDB taxonomy): domain Bacteria; phylum Bacillota_I; class Bacilli_A; order RF39; family UBA660; genus CANQVB01. The sequence goes on along the minus strand of CANQWT010000038.1, from coordinate 7,656 downwards.
CATCTGTTTCTCTAATATGAGATAAGAATTTATTTCCAAGTCCTTCTCCTTGGCTTGCTCCTTTTACAAGACCTGCGATATCCGTAAATTCATAAGTTGTAGCAATAAGTCTTGTTGGTTGATACATTTCATTTAAAACATCTAATCTTTTATCAGGCACTACTACAACACCTACATTTGGTTCAATGGTCGCAAATGGATAGTTAGCAGCTAAAATATTTTGTTTGGTAATGGCATTAAATAAAGTACTTTTTCCAACATTTGGAAGTCCTACTATTCCTGCTTTTAAACTCATAAGTTCTCCTCTTTTCTAAACGATTTTATTCTATCACACTTTTTATAAAAAGTCTTCTAAATTATTTCCCGGGAAATATTTTGAAAAAGCATTCTAATTCAAAAAGAGCCTATCCTATAGTGTAGGATAAACTCCTGGACCAATTGGTAATCCTATCAAGTACCATCCAATTATAAGCAATATCCATGAAAGTGAGATGATAACAAAATAAGGAGTTACATATCGAATAGCTTCACGAATTGTAATCGGTTTGCTTTTCTTCTGATTATAAATATTCAAATATCCAATATAAATTGCAAACCCTGCCAAAAGAGGAGTAATTCCATTTGTAATAGAGTCTCCTGCTCTTAACATAAACTGTGCAAACTCTGGTGAAATATTAGCTTGCATTAAGGCAGGTACTACAACAGGAGCAAAAATACTCCATTTTAAAGTTGGTGTTGTAGTAAATAAGTTGGCAATTCCTATCATTACAATAACTAATACAATTAAAGGTATTCCTGAAAAAGATAGATTTTGAATTAAATTTGCACACCAAATTGTAATAACAGTACCAATATTTGTATTTCTAAAGATAGAAATAAATTGACTTGCTACAAAGATTAGAATAAATAATTCTCCTAAATCTGCAAAGGTATCTTTACAACCATTGATAATATCTTTATCATTTTTAATTGTTTTCGCACCTATACCATAAGCAAGTCCCATTCCTAAAAAGAACAAACACATCATATAAGTAAAACCATCTTGAAAATAACTATTCGCACCAAATAATTGATTTAAATATGTTTTTTCACTCATATCCAGTAACATTCCAGAATTTGGAAGTCCTGGAATAATCATATAAATAAAAGCTATGATAATAATTATTCCTGTAATATATGCATAACGAAGTCCTCTTTTTTCTTTCTTTTCTTCTGCAATTTTAGTCTGTTCAATTTCTTCTTCATTCATTAAAAGTAACTCTTCTGTTCTCTCAAAATTATCTTTATCTCTATATCGTCCAAGTCTTGGTGCTATCCATTTTTCAATGATAAACGTACCAATGATAGAAAGAAGAATTGTGAAAGCTATGATAATAAACAGATTTGAAGTTAGTGCAACGTGAGTAGACTCATCAATTAAATAAGAAGCTGAAGTGGTATAAGGAATAAGACCTACTTCCATACTTCCTACAAATAAACTTACACCATATCCAAAGGAAACTCCACAAAAGGCAGTAACAATTCCCAGAAGTGGATTTCGATTATTCATAGCATAGAATATTGCTGCTAAAGGAATTAAGAAAGCATAACCTAATTCGTTAATCAGAGAAGAAAATATTGCCAAAAATAATACTAAAAAAGTTAAGTTTCTCTTACGCATTTTAGCTAAATGTCGTTTTCCAAAAGCATCAATAAAACCTGTTGACTTAGAAACAGATAATCCAATTAACGCAAGCAATAAAGTTCCAAGTGGTGCAAATGAAATAAAGTTACGCATCGCATTACTAAAAATATATTTCATTCCATCAAAGTTCAACATATTTTCAACAGTTACTAACACAGGCTCTAGTTCATTGGTTGCTGTATTGATGGTATTATAAGTACCTTGCATTTCAAAAGTTCCACAAATGGCACTTAGTATTAAAACTAGTAAAGTTAAAAATAGAAAGACTGTAATAGGATGAAAGTAAAATTTCTTTAATCTTAATTTTTTTCTATCTCTCATTCTGCATCCTCCACTATGATTTTCTTTATTTTCTTATTGAGTTCAATTCTAGGAATGAAAACAAGTCTTCCACAACCGCAACATTTGATTTTAATGTCTGCCCCTAATTTTACAATTTCCCATTCGTTACTTCCACAAGGATGTGTTTTTTTCAAAAGTATATGGTCTCCTATTTTATACGTTTTCTCGTTCATAATGTACCTCCAATTGTGGATAAGGAATAGAAAAACCATTTTTTTCAAGTCCTTGTTTAAACTCTTTCTTTAAAAGTCTTTCCACATTAAACTGTTCTCCAGGAATTGTTAATACAGCAATTTTATAAACAACACTAGAATCTCCAAGTTGGTCAACTCCCCATATTTCAATAGGTCCTTTTAATTTATTGCAAGTTTTTTCAATTGTTTTAGAAATCTTTAAAAGTGCTTTTTCTACTTGGTCTAAATCACTTTCATAGCGAATAGGTAGTTCCAATATTGCTAAAGCTGGATTTAAACTATAATTGATAACTTGGGTAATATTTCTATTAGATATAATTTTTACAGCACCTTTATAATTCTTTATTCGTGTGGTTTTAAGTCCAATAAAAATAACTTGTCCTCTAAAACCATCAACTTCAATATCATCGCCTACTTCAAATTGATTTTCTAAAAGAATAGAAATTCCCGCTAAAATATCTTTTAAAATATCTTGAAAAGCAAGCCCTACTACTGCAACTCCTATTCCAAGTCCTGCTAAAATAGATTTCACATCAATAGAATAAGCATTTAGTATAAAAAGAAGTACTACTATCATTATAATATACTTTAAAAAGTTTTGAATTAAAATGCGTGTAGTATCTACTCTTTTTTTATCTTTTCCTTTAATTTTATGACTATCAAATATTCTAGCAATAGCAATTTTTAAAACTTTATGAAATAAATATCCTATTGCAATATAAATCACTGGTAAAACTACATATTTAAATAAGTCTGTTTCAAAATAATTACTCATTACATCACCCTACTTATCGAGTTTCATTACTTCTAAGATACGATTTAAATCATTCAAATTGGTAAAAGTTATTACTAATTTATTATTTTTTACTTTTACTTTTGTGCCTAATCGTTCTTCAAGACTGTTCTCTATATAAGTATATTCTTGATTATTTTCTGGTTTTTTCCGATGGATTTCTTTTCTTCTTGGATATTCTTCTTTGTTGGTTAATTCTTCAAGAGCTCGAACACTTAAATCTTCTTCGACGATTTTTTCAGCCAAACGACAAATTTGGTCTTTATCAGATAATTTACTAAGTACTCTTGCATGTCCCATAGAAATTTGGTTTTGGGTAATAAAATCTTTCACTTCCATTGGTAAATTTAAAAGTCCTAACATATTGGTAATATAACTTCTACTTTTTCCTAGGCGAGTTGCTAAAGCCTCTTGGGTTAAAACAAGAGTTTCTTGTAATTTTTTATAAGCTTCTGCTTCTTCTAATGGATTTAAATTTTCTCGTTGTAAGTTTTCAAGAAGAGCAATTTCCATCATGGTTTCATCTGAAAAATCTTTAACTATTGCAGGAACTTTAGTAAGACCTGCAAGACGTGATGCTTTAACACGGCGTTCTCCTGCTACGATTTCATATCCTTTGATACTTTTTTTGGCAATAATTGGTTGGAAAACTCCATGTTCTTTGATGGATGAGGCTAGTTCCTCTAGTTTTTCTGTATCAAAGTTTTTTCTTGGTTGGTAAGGATTTGCTCTTAATTCATCTAAAGGAATTTCTATAATTTCTTCTTTTGGGGTTTCACTTACTATTTTCTCTTCTAAATTATTGTAGTTCATTGGTTCATTATAAAATAATTCCTCTAAACCTTTTCCAAGAGCTCTTTTTTTATTTTCCATTTCGTTCAATCACTTCCTTAGCTAAATTGATATAAGCTTCGCTTCCTCTACTTTTTGGGTCATAAGCAATAATTGGTTCACCATGAGATGGTGCTTCTGTTAATCTTATCAGTCTTGGAATAATCGTATTATAAACTTTTTCTTTAAAGAATTTTTGAATATCTTCAACAACTTCAAAACCTAAATTGGTTCTTGAATCTAACATTGTTAGTAATACACCTTCTATATCTAGAGATGGATTCAGTTGTTTTTGAGCGAGGCGAATGGTATTTAAAAGTTGCATAATTCCTTCCAAAGCAAAAAATTCACATTGTACTGGAATAATTACAGAATCACTTGCAGCTAAAGCATTAGTTGTAATTAGTCCTAAAGATGGAGGACAGTCAATGATAATAAAATCAAAAAAGTCTTTAATTTCCATTAAATGATTTTTAAGTTGAGCAACCTTCACAAAACCAGGTTCGGTTCTACTTTTTTCTAAGAGTTCAATATCTAACCCTGCAAGGTTAATTGTGGCAGGTACTACATATAATTGTTTATATTTGGTAGCTATCATAGCATCTTTGATATGACACTTTCCAATTAAAACATCATAGATATTTAAAGGGCTTTCTCCTTTATTGATACCAATTCCTGTTGTGGTATTTCCTTGTGGGTCTAAGTCAATTAACAATACTTTTTTTCCTAAAATTGCTAAACTTGCGGAAAGATTTATACTTGTTGTTGTTTTTCCTACTCCACCTTTTTGATTTACTAATGCAATAACCTTTCCCATTTTACTTCACCTGTTTCTTTTTGTATCATCTTTTATTTTAGCAAAGATTTGTTCCTTTTTCTAGCCTCTTGCTTTAAAAAAAGTAGATTTTATTCTACTTCTCTTTTTTATTTCATTAAACGAATTACAATTTGATAATTTTTGTCAAAGTCCATCTCATCAATTTCAACTCGAATTCCTTGTTTTTCAAGCTGACTAACTGTGTTTCTAATTTCTTCAAGAGCATCTTCAAAATGAGAAATTTCTTGAGGTTGAGTATTGGTTTCCACAGTAGGAGTTGTATGGTTATTATTCATACTTGGAACTGGTGGAATTTGGAATGGGTCACTTGGTGGAATGATTTCTTTATTTTCTGGTGGAGTTATATCTGGTACTTTAAAGTAATCATCACTCATTGTTCCTGCTTTTGAACTTGTTTCTTGACTATCCATATTTGGGTTAATGAACTTAAATGTTTCTTGTTTTTGTTCTTCTTGTTTCGCATTATTTTGAGAAACTTGTAACAGACTATCTAAATCTGCAGTTGGTTTAACATCCATATGAATATCTTGAGCATTTTGTCTTAAGGTATCAATATCAGGAGTTCCAAGTGCACTAGAGGTGCCTTCTGGTTCTTCACTAGAATTATCTTCGTCTTCTAAGCCATAATCAATAAACTTAGGTGGTGTACTATAATCAACGATAGAAGAAGTATCTCCAGTTGGAGCTTGAAATGGAGTAATTTCTTGAACTTGGTCTGGGATATTTTGAATTAAATCCTGAACATTGTTTGTATTATTTTCAACGTTATTATTTACTTCAGTTTCAGCTTGTTTCGTATCTGTTCCTTGAGGATTGATTTCTTTTTCTAAGTCTCTTACTGTCATTTTTTCAGAAATAACTCGTTTTAACATTTCTTTTTGAGCTTCAGCATCATCAATACTTAAAAGACTTCTTGCGTGACGTTCTGAAATTTGTTCTTTCAAAACAGCATCTTGAACAGCGTCTGGTAAAGCTAATAATCTTAATTTATTTGCAACTGCTCCTTGACTTTTTCCCATTGTTTTTGCAAGTTCTTCTTGGGTCATTTCGTCAAGTTCCAAGATTTTTTGATAAGTTCTAGCTTCCTCAATTGGATTTAAATTTTTCCGTTGTAAGTTTTCAAGAAGAGCTACTTTAGAACTTTCTTTATCATCTAAATTGCGAACTATCGCAGGAATTTTAGTAAGACCTGCTAAGGCACTCGCTTTATATCTACGTTCTCCTGCTATAATTTCATATTTATTGCCAATATTTCTTACAATAATTGGTTGGATTACACCATGTTCTTTGATAGAAACTGCAAGTTCTTTTAGTGCTTTTTCATCAAAGACTTCTCTTGGTTGGAAACGATTTGGAATAATATCATCTAAAAATAATTGTACTACTTCATTTTCTTGTGTCGTTTGAGGCATATATCACACATCCTTTTTATTCTTACAAACTCCCTATTATCATTATAGCATGCTTTTTATTTTTCGCAAAGCACTAATTTTGTTTTGTTTTTATTCTTGTGATTTTATGCCTAGTTGTTTGGGGTTAGGACAATACGGAAAGAAAAGCTTGAATCCCTACTACCACTTGTATAAGAATATGTAAAAACTCCTCCACTACTTCTGACAAACCATGGATATGTCGCATATACCATCCCAGTCCAAGTACCTTCCCATCCTGTAACTTCGTTAAGAGCGTGTCCTTTACATGGACTTCCGTTACATGCTGTTGCAGAAGAATTTGTTGTATAGACGTCATAATATTTTTCGGAAGGCCATTCTCTATCACTTTGAAAACTGCTTCCATCTGCGAGTAATCCCGGATAAGCCGAATTTAATCCAGACGATTGTCCACTTCTCTTTTCAAATACTCCCATTATATATTCGCTTCCTCCGTGAATATCATATATTCCTGTGATATTTCCGGTACTTGAGGCTCCCGCTCCGGCATAGCCTGTTCCTTCTCCTTGGCTTGTGAAATCATTATATTGATAAACACAATTTTCTGATGCCTCTATAGTTCCCATACCAGAAGAGCATCCAGTTTTATATCCATTATAATTATTCTTATAAACTTTTTTGTTTTTTTCTTTATAAAGTGAGTTACCATATTTTCCGTACTGACTTTGATTAAGATATGCCATTAGTGCCCATTCTGTATTTTTTATTGCATGACTATCATACGTACTTTGGTCAAATCCATAAATGTTTCCTGTTTCTGTTATTCCCATGGAGACTATCTCCAATGTGGATACTTTTATCTCTCTCCATGAGTATACATTCGGTTTTATGATTACTTTATTTGGTTCTTCTGTATCACGCCTTGCCTCAATTTCTGTACTTGCTCCCATATATCCTGTCTCAAATTTGCCTATCCATATTCCAGGTAATTCTTTATCCCCAAAAGTAAACCCTGGTGGTGTATACCATCCACTTGGAGTATTTGAGTTTGTATATTGGGCACTTCCTTCATCTTTTGTAGAACTAGTGATAAATTTCACATCGATTTCTCCTGGTAAGGCTTGACTTGGTTCATCACTTCTTCCTTCCTCTTTCTTTCCATAGTAATGTGTTCCATCTTCGCTCTTTATTGTGTAACTGTATCTCGGTATCCATACCCACATTTGGAGGATATCTTCCATCTTTACTTCTTCTCCTGCTTCTGCATTCTTGTATTTCTCTCTACTTTCATTCGTTACTGTTACTGCATTTGCCCATTCTTGTTTATCGTAATTATAGTAGTCACTACTCTGCTTTACCCATGTTTTCCCATTGTAGACTACTGGTATCATATTGTCACTTAACACCGGTGTGTTTGCTCCACTCTTATCTTTTTCTATATAAGGTAATAAGTACTCACTATTACTTGGAAAGCTTAACTCTTTATTCTCTAATCCTCCTATACTCCCAAACTCTACTGTTATATCTTCTTTATTTTCATTCTTTATTCTTATTGTATAACTTTGACTTTCTTTACTATTTAT
>CANQWT010000037.1 GCA_947627635.1 uncultured Bacilli bacterium | reverse complement strand
TTTTAATATTCCCCTCAATATTTTAAAAAGTAACTGCCCAGACATAAAAAATCGGGCATTTAAATAAAAACTTTAGGAGTTTTCGAAAAAAATATATTCCAAAATTTCATAAATCGGGGGGGGTACTTTTAATGATATATAATGACACTAGGATGAGGTGTCATATGAAAACATTGAAGTTATTTCTAAAAAAATGAAAGTAGAAAAAAGTTATTTAATTGTAATAGCAATATTAAGTATATTTATAGTAGTAGGATATTTTAGTTATGCCATGTTCACAGTAAGTAGTGAACAGAAAGAAGCCATAAGGATTATTACTGGAACCCTAACAGGAGAGTTAAAAGTTGATAATGTAGAAACAGATAAACTAATAGTAAATCAAGGAGAAACAAAAGAGTTTACAATTACGTTAAAAAATAATAATGATAGGACTGCGAGATATCTCCTTTATTATATAGGAACATTCCCAAATAATTTAGAAATAGGATATATAGTTGGAAATGCACTTCAAATACCACCCGAAGATAAAGGAAGGAATATAGACAAAGATATAACAGAAACATATAAAATAAGAGTAAAAAATAAAACAGAAAGTAGTCAAACAATACAACTCAAATTAGACGTTGGATTAGATAGGATAGATTTAAATATTCCAAGTAACGGGAACTTATTTAAGAAATATGTAACAGGTACAGAGTTATTTTTAGAAAACCATGTAAACGAAGAAAATGCAGAATTTGGTGATAATACTAAAGATAAAATGTTTGTTTTTCATCATGAAATAGGTGCTCAACAGGAAAACTGGACAGAGGAAGAAACCACAGATTATCGCTATATTGGTACCGACCCAAACAATTATGTAACTTTTAATGGAGAAGAAGCTGGCTGGAGAATTATCGGAGTATTTACAGTAGAAAATGAAAATGGTGAAAGAGAACAAAGAATAAAACTAATCAAAAAAGATTTCTTTGGTACTTATGAATGGGATAAAGCAAATGATGGAGACTGGCCAAATGCAACCTTAATGAAGCAACTTAATTCAGGATATGATGAAACAATTTTTAATTTGACTGATGAGGCAGAAAAGATGACTAGCAATAATGTGAAATGGTACTTAGGAAGAATATCCGATGATAAATTTAAAACTGATGCTAATGTAAATGATTTGTATAGAGAAGAAAGAGGACTTGGAAAGTATAATAGTCGCTTAATTAGTTGGAAAGGAAAAGTTGGACTAATTTATGTAAGTGATTTCGGTTATGCAACAAGTGGTGGCGAAAATATTTCTCGAAATGATTGTTTTCTTAAAGAAATGATAAATTGGGAAGAAGAAACTTTAAAAGAATGTAAAGAAAACAATTGGCTAGATGGTATCAGTTGGACTATTACAAATACGGATAATCCATATGGAGTAATCAATGTTCATTCTGATTGGGGACTTAGAACCATAATGCCAGGACATTCTGGATATAGAAGTTATCCTGTTATTTATTTAGTTCCTGATATTCAGTATTTAAATGGTTCAGGTACACAAGAAGAACCTTTTGAATTTACACTATAAAAGACCTGTTATGAGGTCTTTTATTTTTGACAGGAAGAACAATAATAAGTCTTCTCTTCCCTACCACGGCATTCATGAAAAAAATATATTCCAAAATTTCATAAATCGGGGGGGGTACTTTTAATAAGATATAATGACACTAGGATGGTGTCATAATGAAGAAATATAAAGAAGTAAAGACAAATGAGGATAGTAGTAAGAGAATAAAAAGAAGTATAGTTCTAATGAGTACTCTAATACTAATAGGAATAACAATATTTATAGGAACAAGTTATGCTTTGTTTAGTGTTATGTTAAAAGGAGAAAAGAAAGTATCCATACAAACAGGAACATTTAAAGTAGAAATGGAAGATGGAGAATATATTAAAGTAGATGCCTTAGGAACAATGAGTGACAAAGAAGGAAAAGAAACAAAACCATATAAATTTACAGTTAAGAATACAGGAACCATAGGAGCATATTATAGTTTATATCTAGCAGAAGAAAGTGGAGAGTTAAACACATACTACTTAAAGTATGAGTTAAAAGGAACAGATGGAAGTATAAAGGAAGGAAGAATAGGAACATTAAGTCGATTTAATATCAACCAATATCTAGAAGCAGGAGGAAGTGTAACTTATGAGTTAAGATTATGGTTAGATAAAGATACCCCAAATAGTGAACAAGGAAATAGTTATCAAAGTAAGATAGCCTTAGAAGGAAGTCAAATTGCAAAAGAAGGGACAGTTATATTTACTTATAATGGTAAAGAATATCAAGAGAAGTCGGATAACAATACAGTAACGATACCATTAGATTTAGATAATGACGAAACTGCCAAAGTATTAGTCTGTAATAATGAAGCAATACCAAGTTATGAAGACAAAACTTTAACGATAAAGAATATAACAGAAGAAACTTCATGTAAAACATATTCTTCATTACTAGAAGTATCCACACAAATGGATGATACATACAACAATATCGTTTTAATCAAAGACGAAAACTATATAGACGAACTGATTAAGTTTACAAATAAAAAAGCAACAATTGATTTAAATGGACATGTGATTACTTTTGTTCCGGAAACTAACACTGAATGTGCTATTAGACTTTTTTCTGATAGTGATATAACTTTAAAGAGTTCTAAAGAAAAAGGTGGAATGATTACTGATATGAAAAATCGTCCTACTATAGGTAAATCTTTATTTTGTATTTTAAGTGCTACAAAATTGAATATTGAAAGTGGATATTATGGTTCTATTTCTCAAAATATTTGGGCTGGAACAATTGAATTGGCAGATGGTTCTAAAAATAATTTTTCTATTATAAATATTAAAGGCGAGCAAGCAGATAATTGTACAGCAAGTATAGAAGATTATCACACAGGATTATGTATTTATAATGAACAAGCAGGTGCTGTTAAGAATAACGGAGCAAGCCGTGGAATAATCAATATTTATGGCGGAAGTCTAGTTAGTCATAATTATGCTTATGTTACAGATGCTCCGGGAGGAGAAACGAATATCTATGGTGGCTATTTTAAGGGAGATAACTATTCAATTTGCACTCAAGGTGAAAACAGAAATACAGTTGTAAATATTTGTGGTGGTGAATTTAAATCTCCAACAGATATAGGTATTGGTTGTAATACAATTCCAATTTATTATCGTTCAGGCATTGCATGGAATAACGGAAGTAGTCCTAGTGTTATAGGGACTTATAAAAATAATGTGCAATTAAAACCTGATTTAAATTGCGAATACTAGCTTTTGTTGTATCTACGATTATGTTAAACTAAAATAGAATAGACGAAGAACGGTGATGCTACTAATATGGTGAATGCGACGAACCCATGGTCTGTCCGTAGTGGTAACTACAACGATAGTGCAGTCGCAGGTGTTTTCTATTTTGCTCGCAACAACGGTAACGCAAACACAAACGGTTCGTTCCGCCAAGTATATGATTACAAGTAAAAAGATATAACTTGTAAAGTCTATTTCTATCAAAATAAAAGAAGTAAGATGAGTAAAGTTTTAAAATCTTACTTCTTTTTCAAGTTGAATTACTTAATTTTCATTTCCTTTTCTTCCCTTTAATGCTTCATTCCAGTCCACTTTATGGACGTCATTTAAAGCTTCTTTTGTTGAAATAATATTTCTAGGTTCATTAAAAAAGTTTTCAAAAATGATTTCTTTTTTCTTTTCCTTCATATTTCCTCCACTTTTCTTCATTATATGATATGTTTATCTAAATATCAATAAAATAAAAAATTATAAATTTTCAACAATACCAATATAAATTTTAATGACGATAATATCACCTAATTTACACATTTCTTCCCCTCCTCCAATATATATTTTATTGTTTTAAAGAAAGTATTTGCGCATTTTGAAGGACTTTCCAAAAAAATATATGCGAAAAAATCATAAATCGGGGGGGGTACTTTTAATAAGATATAATGACACTAGAATGAGGTGTCATATGAAAACATTGAAGTTATTTCTAAAAAGAATGAAAGCAGAAAAGAGCTATTTAATAGTGATAGTATTGTTAAGTATTTTTATAGTAGTGGGATACTTTAGTTATGCTATGTTCACAGTCAACAAAGAACAGAAAGAAGCCATAAGGATTATTACTGGAACTCTAACAGGAGAGTTAAAAGTTGATAATGTAGAGACAGACAAGTTAGTAGTAAATCAAGGAGAAACGAAAGAGTTCACAATTACTTTAAGAAATAACAATGATAGGACTGCAAGATATTTACTTTATTATATGGGAGATTTACCTGATGGATTAGAAGCAGGATATGTAGTAGAAGAAGGAATACAAATACCTCCTGAAGATAATGGAAGAAATATAGATAAAGATATAACAGAAACATACAAAATAAGAGTAAGAAATAAAACAGAAAGTAATCAAACAATACTACTTAAATTAGGTGTAGGATTAGAGAATATAGATTTAACAGTATCAAATAGTGGATACCTATTTGGAGAAATTTCAAGAATTTCTGCAGTAAGTACATTGCTCGCAGACTACACTAATAGTGAAAATATAGAATTTAATGAAGATACAAAAAATAAGATGTTCATCTATCATCATGAAGAGACAGAACAACAAGAGAATTGGACAGAGGAGGAGCTAACAGATTATAGATATATAGGAGCAAATCCAAATAACTATGTAACCTTTAATGGAGAAGAAGCAGGATGGAGAATCATAGGAGTATTTACAGTAGAGAATGAACAAGGAGAAAAAGAACAAAGAATTAAACTAATTAGAGACAGTATAGGTGGGAGAGCTTGGGATACAGGAAACACAAATGATTGGTCTAACTCAAGTCTAATGAAAGAAATCAATCCAAATACTGGCAGTACGACATTTAATCTAACTAATGAAGCTTTAAAAACAGCAGGATTTACAAAATGGTATTTGGGTGGATGGAGTGGAGGAGGAGCTACAGCAAACCAATTTTATAGTTATGAAAGAGGAAATAATGTATATAGCAATAGACCTATTTCATGGATAGGAAAAGTAGGACTAATCTATATAAGTGATTATGGTTATGCAATGAGTGATAATAATTGTTTAGCAAGTGCAGTAAATAGTTATACAGATATATGTATAAATAATAATTGGATATTTAAAAATATAAATATAAACTTAGACAGTAATACTTATTATCAATGGACTATTACTCCATGGAGTAATAATGGAACAAGTGTGTTTAATATATATCCTACTGGAATTGTCCAAGGCAATAGTTCATACAATTCACTTCAAGTCGTCTGCCCTTCTATTTACTTAAATTCAATTGTCCAAATCTCTCAAGGCACTGGAACCAAAGAAGACCCTTTTGTATTTACATTATAAAAAAACCTCATAACAGGTCTTTTACTTTTGACAGGAAGAACAATAGTAAGTTCCTCTGCCTCCTATAAATACTTTTTTGATTTTATTCCCACAAATAGGACAAACATCATTTAATTTTCCATGAACTTGTAATTCATTTTGGAATAGGCCATGTACTCCTTCTTCTGAAGTAAAACTTTTAATTGTTGTACCTCCTTTTTCTATAGCTTTATCTAAGACTAATTTAGTGTTTACTATAATTAAATCACATTCTTTTAAAGTAATACTTTTCGCACTTCTAAATGGAGATATTTTCGATAAGAATAGTATTTCATCGTCATAAATATTCCCTATTCCTGCGATAATTCTTTGGTCTAATAACACAGATTTGATAGGTAATTGTTTCATTTTAAATGCATTTTTTAAGTAGTTCCCTGTCAAATTGCTATCATTATATTCATATCCTAATAGATTTAACGGTTCAGTTTGATAGAGTTGCTCATTAGAAATCAAGTGCATTTTCCCAAATTTTCTTACGTCATGAAAGCGAAAAGAAAGTCCATTACTCAAAGTAAAGATAACATGTTCATGCTTCTCTTTAGGTATATTTGGCTCTCTAAAAAAGAATTTTCCTTCCATCCTTAAATGAATGAGCAAAGTGTCCTTTTCCATAGAAATAAGTATCCACTTCCCTCTTGTTGTAATCTTTTTTATCGTTTGGTTGAGAACCCTCTTTTCAAATTCTTTTACGTCTATTCCCTCAATGATATTATTCCAATAAACTTTACATTCAGTAAAAGAAAGCCCTATCAGTCTTTTTTCTAAACTTCTGGCAACCGTTACAACTTCAGGTTTTTCAGGCATTTTGTATCACCTCTTTTATTTTGCTTCATACCAATCGTTTCCGGTTTCAATATCGACAATTAAAGGAACACGAAGTTTCACCACATTTTCCATGATATCCTTAACAATTTGTTCCACTTCTTCTAATTCTTCTTTTTTAACGTTAAAGACTAACTCATCGTGCACTTGAATTAACATTTTACTTTTCAAGTGTTTTTCCTCGAATTTCTGATATATCATAACCATTGCTTTTTTTAAAATATCTGCAGCACTACCTTGTATTGGTGTATTAAGAGCAATTCGTTCTCCCCCACTTCTTTCAGAGTAATTTTTGCTAGAAAGTTCTTGAATGACACGCTTTCTGTTCATAATCGTTTTGGCATAACCATTCCGATAGGCCTCTTCTTTTTCTTTTTCCATATATTCCTTAATACCAGGATAAGTCGCCCAATATGTATCGATAAATTTCTTGGCACTTGCGACATCAATTTTTAAATCCTCTGCAAGGCCGAAACTACTAATTCCATACAAAATACCAAAATTAACGGCTTTTGCAGTTCTTCTCATGTCTTTGGTAACAGATTCAAGTGGTACATGGAAAATATCGGAAGCTGTTTTGGCATGAATATCTTGATTTTCTTGGAAAGCCTTAATCATTTCTTCTGCATTGGCCATATGGGCAAACATGCGAAGCTCTACTTGCGAATAATCACTTGATAAAAGAACCGAGTTTTCATCAGGGATAAAAGCTTTTCTAATCAGTCTCCCTGCTTCTGTACGAATTGGAATATTTTGTAAATTAGGACGTACTGAAGAAAGCCTTCCTGTTCTTGTTAACGTTTGATTAAATACAGTATGAATACGCCCATCACTAGAAATTTCTTCTTGTAGTCCTACAGCATAAGTTGTATAGAGTTTAGAAAGCATACGATAATCTAAGATTTTCTCAACAATTGGATGGAAGTGAATGACTTTATCTAAAACTTCTTTAGAAGTTGAGTAACGATTTCTAACCCCTTCTTTTTTCTTTTTAGGATAAGGAATATTTAGTTTTTCAAATAACACATCCCCTAGTTGGTTCGTGGATAAGATATTGAAAGTGCTACCAGCCATTTGATATATTTCTTGTTCTTTCTCTTCCATTTTTGAAAGTAATTCTTGTTCAAATTTTGCAAGATAATCACGATTAACTCGAATACCAGTTTGTTCCATATCATATAAAACAGTCGCAAGAGGCATTTCAATTTCTTTAAAGAGTTCTTCTTCTCCATCCTCTTTTAGTCTTCTTTCCAAATCTTCTTTTGTTTCCCAAATAAATTCTACCTTCTTGAAACACTCATTTTTCGTATCTTCATCACTCATTAAACGAGGGCGTTTTTCAGTTCCATAGCTTTCTTCAAAAAGTGGAAGTGGATAGCCTAAATTAGAAGCAACATAAGAAATATCATCTTTAACCGTATAATCTAGTAAATACGTCGCTATCATTGTATCGAAAACAACATTCTTCAATTGAATACCAAGTCGATTTAAAACAATCATGCTCTTCTTCAAATCATATGTATACTTGAAAGTATCACTTTCAAAAAGGTCTTTATATTTATCAATTTCTTCCTTTTTAATATAGTAAAAATGTTCCGTATCGCAGATAGATATTCCTAAAATTTGGTTTTTATTGTAGTCAAGTCCATCTAATTCAATGTAAAAAGCAAAGGGCTTATCTCGTTTTAAGTCTTCTATAGTAGCTTCTTTTTGCTTGGTTGTCTCTTTCTTTTCTTCTGTTTTAGTAGAAAAATGTTCCGTATCAATTTTCTTCAGTAAAGATGCGAATTCAAATTCTTGGAGCATTGCGATATAACTTTCCCAATTATAACCATTATATTTTAGTTCTTCTAAAGTAAATGGAAGTGGTACTTCACGATAAATGGTCGCTAAATGATAACTCATATAGGCATTTTCTTTTTCACTTTCTAGTTTTTCTTTCGTCTTTGGACTGACTTCGTCTACATGGTTATACAAATCATCTAAGTCTTTATATTTATTTAAAAGTGTTGTGGCCGTCTTTTCTCCTATTCCTTTAACACCCGGAATATTATCACTTGTATCTCCCATTAAAGCCTTTAAATCTATCATATGAATTGGTTCAAACCCATAAGTTTTTAAAAATTCATCTCTAGTCATACGAATAAAGTCATTTTTCTTTAAGAGTTTTACTTCAACTTCATCGCTAATAAGCTGGAGTAAATCCTTATCACTACTAATAATTGTTGCGATAAATTCATTTTCTAAGTCAACTTCTTTAGCAATGGTTCCAATAATATCGTCGGCTTCATAATTTTCGATTTCAAAATGTTTGATACCCATGCTATCCAAAACTTCTTTGGCTTTTGGAAATTGAACTTTTAGCTCTTCAGGCATTTCACTTCTTCCTGCTTTGTAGTCTTTATACTCATTGTGTCTAAATGTTTTGCCCTTATCAAAAGCGACTAGAATATAGGAAGGATTTTCTTCTTGAATGATTTTATTCATCATTGTAATAAAGCCATAAAGCGCATTGGTTGGAAATCCTTTGGAATTTTTCATAATAACACCACTATAACTTGTGGCAAAATAACTTCTAAATAAGAGGTTATTACCGTCAACTAGAATTACTTTTTTCACTAAAAACACCATCTTTCTTCCATATTATTATAACATGAGTTAGATATTTCTTGAAATAATCTTCTCAAATTAAAATAATTGAATTGCTAAAGACTGATGATATTCTACCTTTCTTTCCACACTTTCTAAGTCATTGACCCTTTCGCATAAAACCAAACTGAGTAAAATTGCCACAATATAAAGGGCACTTACTCCTAATGCAGTTTTACAAATTTTTTTCATTTTAAACATATAAATCACTCCTTTTCTTTCTACAATTATTGTATACCAAACATTATTTCGTAGTCAACTATTTTTGGAAACAATTGTTCGATTTTACAATTTTATTTTGAACTTTATTTTATTTTTATTGAAATTTAAGGAAACAATTGTTTGACAGTTTACATATGTTCGTGCTATGATGGTAGTAATAAAGGAGGAAATTATGGAAAAATTAACGGAAAGACAAAAAGATATTTTACAAATTGTAAAGGAGCTTGTGGCAAAAAATGGATATGCTCCAACTGTAAGAGAAATTGGAAAGGTAGCAAAGTTAAACTCTCCTGCGACCATTCATTTTCACTTAAAAGAACTTGAAAGAAAGGGTTATATTCATAAGAATGCTGGAACAAACAGAACCATTCAAATTCTAGTCCCAAATGAATTTAAGGAGAAGGATGAAAACGTAATCAATGTTCCACTTCTTGGAAAAGTTACTGCGGGAACACCAATTGAAGCAATTGAAACACCAAATGAGTTGTTTTCACTACCTGCATCTTTAGTAGCAAACAAAAAAGAAGTATTTACTTTAAAAGTCAGTGGTGAATCTATGATTAACGTTGGAATTTATGACGGAGATATTTTAATTGTAGAACGTCAAGCAACTGCTAAAAACGGAGAAACTGTTGTAGCGATGAATGAAAATAATGAAGCTACAGTTAAAACTTTCTATAAAGAAAATGGGCACTTTCGTTTACAACCTGAAAATGACACAATGGAACCTATCATTTTGAATGAGGTTACTATTTTAGGAAAAGTTGTTGGACTTTATCGAAAATTCTAAGGAAGAAGCAAAGCGAAATAAAAAGAGAAGCAGATTTGATTTTATCTCTACTTCTCTTTTTTTGTACGAATATATTCAAGAATATAATTAGCTGCGTAAAGTCCTGCAGTAGCAGGTACAAACATAGATGATGCTATTGTAGTACTTTTAGGCTTTATCGGTATTTCTTGCGAATAAACAACTGGTGTTTTCAAAGAAAGATTTTCCTTTTTAAAAAGTGTTCTCATTTTTCTAGCAAGTGGGTCCCCTGTTGTCTTATCAAGAGTTGTTACTACTACTTTGCTAGGATTTGTTCTATTCCCTGCTCCTAAGGCCATTAGAAATGGGATTTGTTTAGCCTCAGTTATTTTTTTAAGAGCTAGCTTGGCAGTTTTATCATCACAAGCATCAAGGACAAAAGTAATGTCTTCCTGAAATAATTCATGAACATTTGCATCCGTTATTTTCATCTTTTTAGTAACAACCTCACAATGAGAGTTAATGGCATGTATTCTCTTTTTAAAACAAGTGACTTTATCTTCTCCAACAGTTTCTTCTAAAGCAATAATTTGACGGTTGATATTGGAGAATGAAACGATATCATAATCTACTAAAATCAGCTTTCCAATACAGGAACGAGCTAAGGCTTCTGTAGCCATTCCTCCTACTCCACCAACCCCAACAATTAAGACTGTGGCAGAAGAAAATTTTTGGAGGGCCTCATCACCATATAATAATTTTAATCTCTCTTCCATTAAGCTACCTTATTACCTTGCATTTCTTTTCGACTTTTGATATAAATCTTTTGTTGTTCTGTAAACTTAGGCCATACTGGCGTTGTATCATAAACTTCCTGATGAAGTTTGAATATTTGCTTATAAATATTCTTATTTTCAATAGCCATTTCACGATAGTAGTTTTGAAATTTTTTAGGACGTGCTTTAATAGCTTTTTCAATACGAGCATTATTCGTTTCATCTAAAGTATCAAAATTTAATTGTTCAAGATATTCTAAAACGTCAACACCGTCATTTACGATATTTTGATTGTCCTTAGATAAAGCTTCTTTAAGGCCTAGCGATTGGAAAGATAAAAAGGAATCATCTTCTTTTTCATCTACATTTAGTCGTAAATCATTGAGTAGTTTTCCATAAAGTTTATCTAAAGCAATATTTCCTCTTTTTGGAGGTTTTGGAACTTGATATCGAGTACAAAAATCTTTTTCTTGATAATTTTGGCTCATCACATAAATTTTATCATCTTGTGTATGCATATTTTGACGTAAGAATTCTGTTAATAGCTCAGGATGCATTTTTAAATACTTTTCCATGGCTTTTCTCTTTTCAAAATCAACGTCTTCAGTAAAATACTTAAAACGATTGACTTGAAATTCACCAAGATAACGTTTGCAATTTCCTGAAAGTAAAAAGTTTTCTTGGGGTTTTAAGTCTTTAAATGATACTTGTAAATGAACCACCATTCCTTTTACTGCCATTGGTAAAATTAACATATTTCTCACCTCTATTCGGTTCTATATTATATCATATTTATAGAGATTTGTAAAATCTTTTTCCTGCTGTTTAAAAAAATGTGAATTCTCAAAGTAACGGAAATTATAAGATACCTAGTTTCCATAACAATGAGAATAAGTGTTTCCTTTACT
>CANQWT010000036.1 GCA_947627635.1 uncultured Bacilli bacterium | reverse complement strand
AAAAATGAGAATTGCAATCAATGGTTTTGGACGAATTGGAAGACTAATTTTTAGAATGATGGAGGAAGACCCTACGTTTGAAGTAGTAGCTATCAATGATTTGACGGATGCTGAACAACTTGCTTATTTATTAAAGTATGATACCTCTCATAGACGTTATCGTGAAGAGGAAATCTCTTTTGATGAGGAAGGCTTAATTGTTTCAAATCATCATATTAAGGTTTTAGCAGAAAAAGACCCAGCCCTTCTTCCTTGGAAAGAGATGGGAATTGACCTTGTTATGGAATGTACAGGATTATTTACAAATGTTGAGAAAGCTCATGCTCATATTGAAGCTGGTGCTAAAAAAGTACTTATTTCTGCTCCAGCTAAGGGAGAGGCAAAGACAATTGTTTATAATGTGAACCATCAGGATTTAGATGGTAGCGAAGAGATTGTATCTGCTGCTTCTTGTACAACAAACTGCCTTGCTCCTGTTTTGAATGCTTTAGATTTAGAATTCGGAATTAAACAAGGTTTTATGACGACGGTTCATGCTTATACAAATGACCAAGCGACACTAGATGTTGCTCATAAAAAAGGAATTTATGCTCGTCGTGGTCGTGCTGCTGCAGCAAATATTATTCCAGCATCCACTGGAGCTGCGAGTGCAATAGGAAAAGTACTTCCACAGCTTGACGGAAAACTAGAAGGAACGGCTATGCGTGTTCCAGTAACAACTGGTTCTGTAATTGATTTAGTACTAAAGTTGGATAAAAAAGTTACGGTTGAAGATGTTAATAATGCTTTGATTAAACATACTAATGAAACTTTAAAGTATACAACTGACCCAATTGTATCCAGTGATATTATTGGAAAAGACTGTGGTTCTCTTGTTGATGGACTTTTAACTGCCATTTCTGAAACAAATGGAGAACAACTTGTAAAAGTAGTGGCTTGGTATGATAATGAAATGGGTTATTCTGTTCAAATGGTAAGAACTGCGAAGTACTGGTTAGAACAGTAAAAAACAAAAAATTGAATGGAAAAAGTGATAGAGAATGTGTTTTTATAAACATGTTCTTTTTTGGAAAAAATTGGAAATGAAAATCTATTGACACACGAACAAAGGTATAGTAACATTTGTTTTATAAAATCGATTTTATTCAAGAAAATTTATAAAAACAAAAGGAGTAAGACAATGAAAAACGAAATTATACTATTTGAAAATCAAAATGTTAAGTTAGAAGTCAATATGAAAGATGAAACAGTGTGGCTTACATTGGAGCAAATGTCCAAACTGTTTAACAGAGATAGAACTGTCATAGCAAGACATATAAACAATATTTTTAAGGATAATGAACTAGATAGAAATGAGGTATGTGCAAAGTTTGCACATACCACTCAGCATGGAGCATTATCAGATAAAACTCAAACTAGAGAATTAGATTACTATAATCTTGATATGATTATTAGTGTTGGTTATCGCGTAAAATCTAAAAATGGTATTATTTTTAGAAAATGGGCAACTAAAGTATTAAAAGATTATATGATTAAAGGCTATGCTGTTAATCAAAATCGGCTAGATTATCTTGAAAAAACAGTTCAACTGATAGATATTGCAGGAAGAATTGAGCATGATTTAAATGGAAGTGAAGCTCAAGGAATTATTAAAGTCATTAACCATTACTCTAGTGCTTTAGATTTACTAGATGACTATGACCATAAAACTGTAGTGAAACCTAAAGGTACAACATCGATGGATAAAATTAAATATGATGACTGTATAGATATTATTAGTAAGCTTAGATTTAGTAGTGATAGTGATTTATTTGCTCTTGAAAGAGACCAAGGATTGTCTGCCATTATAAGACTTTACCTGTAAACTGAAATCTTTCAAAATTGTAACATTAGAGTAACTAGAAAGCTCTTTTTTTCTTAAAGAAAAGCTGTTATAATAAAAAAAATGGAGGGCTTATGAAAACAATTAAAGATTTAGATATAAAAAATAAAAATGTTATAATTCGTTGTGACTTTAATGTACCTATTCAAGATGGGAAAATTGTTGATGATACTCGTATTCAAGGAGCACTTGAAACAATTAAGTATGCCATATCTAAAAATGCTAAAGTCATTTTATTATCTCATTTGGGCAAAGTCAAAGAAGAGAGGGATAAAGAAAAAAATACTTTAGCACCTGTTTCTAAAAGATTAGAAGAATTATTAAGTAAAAAAGTTTTATTTATTGAAAACACCGATTTTGAAGAAGTTAAAAAGCAAGTGGCTTCGTTAAAGCAAGGAGATATCTGCCTATTAGAAAACACTAGATTTTATGATTTAGATGGAAAAATGGAAAGTGGAAATGATGAGCGCCTTGCAAAGTTTTATGCTAGTCTAGGTGATGTATTTATCAATGATGCTTTTGGTACAATGCATCGTAGTCATGCTTCGAATGTAGGTATTACCAACTATATTCCATCAGGAATAGGCTTCTTAGTTGAAAAAGAAATTTCGAAGATAAGTTCTGTTTTTTGCCCAGATAAACCATTTATCGTCATCTTAGGAGGGGCAAAAGTAAAGGATAAAGTTGGTGTCATTGAAAAATTTGCTCCAAAATGTGATAAGATTTTAATTGGAGGAGCTATGGCTCTTACGTTTTTAAAAGCAGAAGGTTATGAAATAGGTTCATCTGTTTGTGATGAAGAGTCTTTATCGTTCTGTTCAAAAATGCTTTCTAAATATCCAGACAAATTAGTTCTTCCAGTCGACTTTGGAACTACAAAAGTCTTTGAAGAAAGTACGCCTATCTATAAGGATATTACAGATATAGAACTAGATGATTATGCTCTTGATATTGGTCCTCAAACAGTTGAAAACTTTAAAAATCAATTGCAACAAGCTCATACAGTTCTTTGGAATGGACCTCTTGGAATGTATGAATTTGCATCATTCAAAAAAGGAACAAAAGAAATCTTACTTGCTTTGAAAGACCATAATGATACCATCAAAGCAGTTATCGGTGGAGGAGATACTGTTGCTTGTGCTATGGAAAATCATTTGGAAGATGATATTTATCATTTATCCACAGGTGGAGGTGCAACCTTAAAGTATTTAGAGAATGAAACTTTAGAAGGAATAGAGGCAATCAAAAGAAATGAAAGTCGTTAAAGCAAATCTTGATAATTTAGACCATCTTACAATGTATGATACCTTTTGTAAGGAAAACCATGTCAACTTTTGCTTGGAAAAAAGCTGTGATGCTTATTCGAAACGCGATTATTTCTTTTTAGAAAAGGGAAAAACTATTCTAGAAACTTGTGAAGTTGAAATTTTAGAAGACTTAAGAAAAGCTTCTCTACAAGTGATGGAAAAAGAAAGTAGTAAAAGAAATCATGTTTTTACTTTAATCAAAGAATGCGTGGAATATCTTTTTACTAAAGAGAGAGTAGAAGATATATTTTTAGAAGTAAACCAACAAGAAATCGATACGGAGTTAAAAACACTAGGATATGATGTACTGTCTTTAGGAAAAAACGAGAGTGGATGCCAAGTTTATTCGGTGCTTAAAGAAAATATAGAAGAGGAATGAGTTTATGAAGAACGTAAAAAGAAATACAATTATCATTTTCATTGTCACTTTAATTGTTCTTTATTTTGCTTTAAAAGACCAATTTACACAAGTGATAGATACCCTTTTAAAAGTAGATTTAAAGTATATCTTAATTGCAATTTGTCTTTATGCAATGTATATCTTTTTAAAAGCTTGGGTCAGCTATATTTCTATTGGTGATAAGAAAAAAGTGTCACTTTATGAAGCAGTAAAACACAATATTATTACGCAGTTTTTTAATGGAATTACTCCTTTTTCAACAGGAGGACAACCTATGGAAGTTTATATGCTTCATGAACATGGCATTCGTCCAACAAGAGCAACTAATATTATTATGCAAAACTTTATTTTCTATCAAGTTGCCCTCGTTTTATTTGGAATTTGTGCAGTTGTCTATAATCAAATAACCGGAGTTTTAAAATATAATGCACTTTTGCATGGCCTTATTATCATTGGCTTTGCAATTAACGCAGGTGTTGCTTTGTTCTTATTTTTAGTCGCAGCTTCTAAGAAATTTACAAGAACTGTTGTTATGTCAGTGTTAAAAATTGGAACAAAATTACATCTTATAAAAGATTTAGAAAAACAAAAAGAGAAGTGGGATGAAAGACTTGACGACTTTCATAAATATACGAAGGAATTAAAGGACCAAAAGTCTTTGTTTGTAGTGGGAGTACTCGCTAACTTTGTTTCTTTATTCTGCTTCTATGCTATTCCATTATTTATCCTTTATAGTCTTCATGACTTTACCTCTATGCATTTATTTGAAACTTTAACAGCTTCTGCTTATGTTTTAATCATGGGAGCATTTATTCCAATTCCCGGAGCTTCAGGTGGAATTGAATATGGATTTTCGCAATTCTTTGGCTGCTTCATTGGAGGAAGTCAAATGTCAGTTGTGTTACTCGTATGGCGTTTTATTACTTATTATTTAGGAATGATAACAGGAGCAATTTGCTTTAACTTTCATCAAGGAGGTAAGAAAAAATGAGAATTGGTTTATTTACGGATAGTTATCCTCCTTTTATCAATGGAGTATCAACAAGTGTTGAAATGCTAAAGAAAGCTCTAGAGCAAAAAGGACATACTGTCTATGTTGTTACAGTTGGGCAAAACGCTCTTCACTATGAATATGATGAAAAAGAACATGTTTTAAAAATTCCTGGTATGCCAATAGGAATATATGATTATCGAATTAGTCGTATTTATCCATTAAAAGTAATTAACCAAATGAAAAGCTGGAATTTAGATATTATCCATTCCCATACA
Source organism: uncultured Bacilli bacterium (assembly GCA_947627635.1). Classification (GTDB taxonomy): domain Bacteria; phylum Bacillota_I; class Bacilli_A; order RF39; family UBA660; genus CANQVB01. The sequence goes on along the minus strand of CANQWT010000036.1, from coordinate 6,829 downwards.
GAATTTGGAATTGGAATTTTTGCTCGCCTTTTTGCAAAGCAAGAAAGCATTCCACTTGTTCATACTTATCACACCATGTATGAAGACTATACACATTACATTACTAAAGGCTATTTTGATAAGTCAAGTAAGAAAATTGTCGAGTATTTAACAATGTTTTACTGTGATAAAACAGCTAGAGAATTGATAGTTCCAACAGAAAAAACGTATCGTTTATTTAAAGAAAAATACCATTATGATAAACCAATTAACGTAATTCCAACTGGAATGGACCTCGAAAAATTCCATCAAGAAAATTTGGATTTGAAAAAGCTAACTGCCATTAGAAAACAATTAAAAATCAAAGCTACTGACTTTATCATTTTATTTGTAGGACGAATTGCTGAAGAGAAAAATATTCCTTTTTTAATTCGTGTTATGAAAAATCTTGGGAAAAAAGCTCAGAATGCAAAACTCTATGTTGTAGGAGATGGACCTGATAAAGAAAAGTATGAAACTTTAGTACAGGAAGAAAACTTAACAGATAAAGTATTCTTCGTTGGAAAAATTTCTTTTAATGAAATGGCTTATTACTATAATATTGCAGATTTATTTGTGACAGCTTCAACTACGGAAACACAAGGATTAACTGTCATTGAAGCAATGGCAAGTTCTGTTCCAGTTTTAGCAATTGATGATGAAGCTTTTAGAATGGTTGTAGTAGATGACTTAAATGGAAAACTCTTTAAAAATGAAAAAGAGTTAGAACAAGACATTATAGAATTTTATAAAGACCGTAAGAAATTAGAAACTATGGGCATACAGGCTAGAAATCAAGCAGAACATTATTCACTTGCTCATTTCGCAGAAAGTGCTTTAGAAGTTTATCAAAGAACGATTAAAGAATATAAAAACCGTAAAAATTTTACTACAACAATCTTTCATTTTTTTAAGAAAGGAAAAGAAGAAAAATGATTTATGTTTTAAACCAAAAAAGTAATATGACTTTGTCTTTACAAGAACAGTATCTTAAGGAAATTAGAAAATATCCACAAAGTGAGAATTTAGTTTATGCGCCTTCATTTTGTTATTTACCCCTTTATCAAGGACTTCCTCTTGCTTCACAAGATATTAGTATGTATCAAATGGGTGCATATACTGGAGAAATCTCTTCTAAAAGTTTAAAATCTTTAGGTGTTTCTTATGCAATTATAGGGCATAGTGAAAGAAGAGGATATTTTAAGGAAGATGAAACGATTTTATGTGAAAAACTAAAACGAGCTTTTGAAGAAGGGATTACACCAATTCTTTGTATTGGAGAAAGTGAAGAAGCATATAAAAATAAAAAGACACAGGAAGTGTTAAAAGAAGAGTTATCTATTCAAAGATTTTTTCCACAAGAGATGTGGAAAAAAGTAATTCTTGCTTATGAGCCGATTTGGGCAATTGGTACAGGAAAGTCTATTCAAAAAGAAAAATTAGAAACGTTGCTTTCTTGGATTAAAGAAGAAACAGACTGTTCTATTCTTTATGGTGGAAGTGTGAATTTAGAGACGATTTCTTCTTTTAAAAATCTAAAAAATTTAGATGGTTTTCTAATTGGTGGTATGAGTTTGGATGTGGAAAAAGTAAAAAAACTTCTTGATATGAACAAATCTCAATAAACAAAAATTACTACTTGTCGTTATTCGACAAAAGTAGTCTTTTTTTTCTCTACCATTTTTAAAAAGCATGTTATATAATGTAGTTGCGTGTAGTAAAAGGAAGGAGAAACAAATGAATAAAATAAAAGTCTTAATGGTTGACGATAACATTGAACTTGTCGACATGGTTAAGGAGTATTTTAGTAGTCACGCAAATATTGAAATTGCACTAACAGCGCATAATGGTGTAGAAGCAATGGAAATCATAAAAGAGGAAAGTTATGATATTATTCTATTAGACCTTATTATGCCAAAGAAAGATGGAGTGTCAGTTTTAGAAGAAATGAAAGAATTGGGAATGAATAAGAAAGTCATTGTGTTAACTTCTTATAATGCCCAAGAAATGATTCAGAAAGTATCGGGCTTTGGAATTAGTTACTTTATTTTAAAACCTTTTGAACTATCTGAATTAGAAAAACGAATTTTAGAATGTAGTAAAAACAAAAGTATTTCGGGTGGTACGATAGATTTGTATCATAATAATTTACAAATATCTATCACAAACATCTTACATGAATTAGGTGTACCATCACATATTAAAGGATATCAATATATTCGGGAAGGAATTAGTGTAATCTATGAAAATCCTAATGTAGTAGGTGGTATTACAAAAGAGTTATACCCAGATATCGCTAAAAAATTTGATACAACAGTATCAAGAGTAGAAAGAGCTATTCGTCATGCGATTGAAGTATCTTGGAATCGAGGAAATTGGAAATTGATGGAAGATATCTTTGGTCATAGTGTAGATATAGATAAAGCAAAGCCAACGAATTCAGAGTTTATTGTTACGGTGGCAGATAAATTAAGACTGGAATATCATAAAATACCAGTAGAAGAATGAGTAAGAAACACTTATGATTATAAAATTGTAAGTGTTTTTTTGTTCGTTTTTGTCACTATATAATATCGCATAAATTGACTGAGAAAATATGTCATATTATAATAAATTAAATAGAGATAAGGTTAGTGTTGTGTATGAAGAAGAAAAAAGGATTCACAATGGTAGAGTTACTCGCAGTCATAGTGATTATAGGAATACTTTCAGTAGTAGGAACAGTGACAGCTACCAATATCATCAATAAAGCAAAAAGAGAGTATTATAAGAAGCAAGAAAATCTAATTTTGTTATCAGGAAAAGAGTATTATTCAGATTATCGAAGTAAACTACCAAAACAAGTAGGAGGAACAGGAGAAGTAACTCTAAAGACACTAGTAGGAGAAAAATATATAAAACCAGTGGAGGGATATCAAAACCATACTTGTGATGTTGATAAAAGTGTAGTATCTGTTCAAAAGTTAGGAGAAAGTAATTATGTTTATTCTATTTTAATGGATTGTGATGATTATAATACAAATAAAAATGGAAGTAATCCAATAATAACATACCTACCAAATAGTAAGAGAAGTAATAAAGCAATTACAGTAGAGATGAGAGTAAAAGATGATAGAGGAATTAGTGCCTATAACTATATCGTCTATAAACTAGAAAGTAAGGAAGATAGTGAAGGAGAAATCATTGGACAAATCCCAATCAAATCAGAATGGGATGGAAAAGCAGGGAAAGAACCATATAATAAAGTCATCAAAATCAAGTTAGAAGAAGATGGAATTTATAGAATAAGAGGAACAGCATGGGATAATGAAGAGAATGCGACAATCAAAGATTCAGGAGTATATGAAATAGATAATACTCCACCAGACTGTAAGAAATTAGTGATCAATACAGATTATAAAGAGAAGATGACAGGAGAGACTTGGACATATAAGAATGTGAAACTTACCTTAGACTTTAATCAAGTAGGAGAGATAGAGAGTTGGGACTGGGAGACCAATAAAGATAGTAGAAAGTGTACATGGGATTATATTACAAAGAATGAACAATTAGATCAAATCGTAACAGGGAAGAATAGTAGTTTTTACTATCAGTCTAATAATAAGCCTTCGACAAAAACAAAAACTATTAGTGGAGAAGGAGCAAGACAAGGAAGGATTACACTTTATGATGAATTCGGAAATAGCTGTAAGGTAACCACAGAGAAGTTCTTAATCGATAAAACAGAGATAAGTAGTCTTACTTTATCAGGAAGTACAGCAAGTGGAAAAGTAACCAATAAGGCAGTAAGACTTACTGCGACACCAACTCCATCTTGTGTAAGGTCAGGATATACTTATATCTTTGAACGAAATGAAAATGGAAGATGGGTAGAAGTAAGCAAACAGGAAAGTAATGAATATACAGTCGATGTAGGAGTAAATCAAGAAATAGATTATCAATATCGAGTAAGAGTGATAACAGGAGCAGGAAAAACAAAGACCAGTAGTCAATACCGAGTACATATTGATAAGATTCCACCAAGATGTGATACAGTAAGTTTCTCACCAAACGGAACAAGTGGATGGGTTAACCAAAATCAAACAGTAACGATTAACCCAAATAATAGTGATATTTATAACTTTGACTTATTAAGAAAAGTGAATAATGGAGCTTTTATAACAGAACAATATAACAAAAAAGGAAGTAGTAGTTTTACGATCAATAGTGATGGAACACATATCTTGCAAGCATTAGGATATGATGAAGCAGGAAACACATGTAGTAAGAATAGTAATCCATATTATGTCGATAAAACAGCACCAAGTACACCAAGTGCGACAGTATGGTATGACTATGTGAATGGACAAGTAAGAGGGAACACAAGTGCATGGACAAATAGAACGTTAGCCTGGGGAAATTATAGTGCGAGTGATGCAGGATCAGGAGTAAACAGATATGAATATTCAACAAACTGTAGTGGAGGAGTAAATGGAACATTAGGAGCAAATTACACCTATTCTACAACACAAGCAGTAAGCTATTGCATCAGAGCGATAGATAATGCAGGGAATGCGAGTGGATGGAGTGGAGCCTATTACTTTAATATAGATAAAACTCCACCAACCTGTACACCATCAGCACCAACTACTTGGGTAAAAAGTGCTACAATTACAAGAAGTTGTAGTGATGCGCATAGTGGATGTCCATCATCCATACCATCTATTACCGTATCAACGAATACAGCAGGAGCAGTTTCAGCACAAACCATAACAGATAATGTTGGAAATGTAGCTTCATGTGGAAATGTTAACGTTTATGTAGACACTACACCTCCTACATGTTCTCCACAAGATTTAGGAACAAACAGAAAAGATGGATTAGATGTACGAATCAATTGTTCTGATAGTTGGGGAGCAATATCAACATGTGCTGGAGCTACCGGAAGTTATCGTGATTATCCAAATCAAAAGTCTTCCTTAAATTCACTTGTTGCTGTTGATGCCGCAGGAAATGTAGGTTACTGTTCAGCTCCAATTAAGAAACAATGGAAGAAGAAAACTTGTACTGCTTGTAAAACATGCAACACTTCAACTTGCTTGTCTCGTTCTAATTGTAATTGTTCAGCTTCATGCGATGTATGGAAATGCACTTATGCTGGAACAGGAAGAAGTGATTGGACGAGTAATTGTAGAACTGATAAGCCTAACCGAGGTGGTTCCTGTTCAGTTATTGAGACCCGATGTACAAGCTGGACAAGTGGATCAAATTGTCCGTGTACAAGTTATCAACAACAAACAAGTTGCCCTAACTGTGGATGTAAAACATGGACAGGAAGTTGGTCATGGAGTGATAGTAATTGCTCAGGATATGCAAGTAACACATGTAAAATTAAGGCTGAAGATGGAGAAAGATGGGTAAAGAATTGGTAAATACTAGGAAAGTGAGGAAGTTTTATGAAGAAAAAAAGAATATTATTTATAATTCCATTACTTGTTGGTATTTTACTCATTGTTTTAGGAACTTCTCTTTTCTTAAATAGAAAAACATCTTTTCATATGACTGTTCAAAACTTAGAAATTGATGGAGTATTATCATCGAAAGGTTTTAGTGATACAACGATTTCTTGTACATTGAAAAATCAGTCAAGTGAACCGATATCCGTTCATAAAGTTATTTTTCAATTTAAAAGAGCAAATGGAGAAGATTATCAAATTACTTTATCTCCAAATGTTATAATAAACCCACAAAAAAAAGAAAAATACTTTATAGATGGTCAATATTCACTTAGTGATTTAAAACTTACTCAGGTTAAATATGAGTAATAAACATAACAATCCATTATAAAAAAGAGAAGTCCTAAAGATTTTCTCTTTTTGGTGAATTTCAAAAGTAACTTGTAAATTCACAAAAAGTTAAGGAAGTGCAAGTTTTAATTGAGAAAAATTTGTACTTTTAAATTGCAAAAACAACAAAAAGATGGTAGTATAGGGACAAAATTAAATAAATTATGACACGCAAAAGAGGTTTTGCAAGAACTTGTGCAAAACAAAATTGAGATTTATAAAGGTGATATTTTGCTTGTTTTATTTAATTTTTATTTTTGATTAGATAGTACTAATTATTAGTATTATCTTTTTGTTTAAATAAAGAATTATTTAAAGTTAATTCCTCATATCGAACTTGACGGTATCCTAAAAGTTCAAAAAATTCTTCATAAGTGAATAGATATTGTAATGAAAAAGCACATTGTCCTTTGAATAAATCTCTAGGAACAGAATTGATATGATTTATCATTTCAGTAATTTGTTCTTGAGTATAAGGATTAAAAGAATGACCCTTTGGTATAAATCTTCTAATAAATTCATGACAAACTTCTATTTTTCCTTTTTGTTGACTTTGCTTAGGGTCACAATAAAACACATGAGATTTCAATACTTCTGAACCGTTATTTTCAATATGCTCTGGATTAGAAAACTCCACTCCATTGTCAGTTAAAATACATTGAAATAAATCATAGAATATATCATAACCTAAAGTATCTTTTAAATAATCAAACACTTTAGAAACACATTCCATTGTTTTATGTTCCATTTTAAAAGCCATAAGGAAATTAGAAGAAGTAAATAAAAGTGTGAGTAAAACAGCTTCATCTTCGCCTTTAATACCTTCGACTGTATCCATTTCAACAACTTCCACATCATAATGATTTTCAATGAAGAAATCCTGTTTAAATTTAATAAAATCTTGGTAAGTTCTTCCAATTCTATGTTTAGAATTTTTAGGAACGAATTCGCTTCTTTTCTTTCTTTTTTTGTATCTAACTTTTCTA
>CANQWT010000035.1 GCA_947627635.1 uncultured Bacilli bacterium | reverse complement strand
TCTAATAGTGATAGTATTGTTAAGTATTTTTATAGTAGTGGGATATTTTAGTTATGCCATGTTCACAGTAAATAAGGAACAAAAAGAAGCAATAAGAATCATCACAGGAACACTACCCGCAACACTATCTTCAAGTGATAGTACTTTCAAAGATAATAAGATAACAGTATTAAAAGATAGTAGTAAAGATATAACAATAACCCTAACTAATAATAATGATAGAAATGCCAAATATAATTTCTACTATAAAGATAATATCAGTGAGAAAGTACATATCAATTATTATAAGGATACAAAGGATATCCCACCAACAGAAGAAGGAGTAGTAATCAAGAGTAAAGAAAGCCAAAGTTATAAATTAAAGATAACAAACTTAACAAATGAAGATATCACAGTAGAGTTTGGAAGTATAGGAGGATTAGAGAATAAAGAATTAAGTTTTCCAAATAATGGAAGAATAATAGAAGGGATAGTAGTAGAAGTAGAGAGACCTGCAGACAACATGATACCTGTAGTATATAATGAAAGTAAAAAGAAATGGCTCACAACAACATATGATGACCCAAATTGGTATAACTATGATAAACAAGAATGGGCAAATGCCATAACAGTGAAAGAGAATGTAAGAAGTAGTTATCAAGTTTCAGGAAAAGAAGTAGATATAGAAAATGACGTACTGACCATGTTTGTATGGATACCGAGATACTCATACACAATAAAGAGTGAAGATGGGAAGAACTACTATGGAAAGAAAGAGGAAGGCAGAAGTGATGAACCAAGTCAAGCCTTACCAGGAGAGATAGACGTGAAGTTTATTGATACCTCTACTACAGATAATGGAAGTGCTCAATATACAGGGGATACTGCAACAAATTGGTTCACGCCACCAGGATTTACATTTGGAGATAAGGATTTACCTGGAATATGGATGGGTAAATTTGAAACAGGTTCAGTTACAGGAACAAGCCCAAGAGATATGGAAACTGACAACTTAGTAGCAATTAAACCGAATATTATTTCATGGATGAGTATTCGTGTATCAACGTTAGAATTAGTTTCAATGGGAATAACAAAGAGCGGAAACATATATGGTTTTGATCAGACTACCTATGATAGCCATGCTGCTAAGAATACAGAATGGGCACTGATATCATATCTCACACAAAGTAAGTATGGAAAATATGGCAATCCTTTGTATACAGGAAAAAACAAAGAAGTTTATATGAATAATTATGATGAATACATAACAGGCTGTTCAAGTGGACAAGAAGCAGCACCTAGTACAAATGCTTGTATTTATCATTACGATGATATAACCTCACAAGGAGAAGGTCAAGGCTATGCTGGGGCCGGAGCATCAAGTGCTGGAAATATCACAGGGATATATGATGTTAACGGTGGAGCTAGAGAATATGTGATGAGTGTATTAAAAAAAATAGCTACTGGTTCAGGTTATGATAATTTAGAACGCGAATGGCCTTCTGAAAAATATTATGATTTATATACAACAATAGATACAAAGACAGCATGTAACGGAGTTCCATGTAAGGGACATGCACTTAATGAAGTTGCAGGTTGGTACGGTGATCATGCATATATGGTAACTGCTGAAGAAACATGGTTAATACGTAGTGGTGTTCGTCATAACGGACTTAATGCGGGAGTTTTCTATTTTGGATATCATCCTGGTAGTGCAGAAGGTAGTTCTTCCTTCCGTATCGTCCTAACTCCTCAATAGATAAAAAATTGTAGAAAAACCTACAATTTTTTTAATTTTGACGTGAAAACTTATAAAAAAAATCTAAGATATAAGTAGGAGGTGTTTGGTATGACTTTTACTTATCGTCATAGAAAACAAATTATTATTGCAATTCTAATCTGTCTTGTAGTAGGAGGTTCAGCATTTTACTATTATCACTCGTTCTTTAACAAGAAAAAAGATAAAAAAGTAACGCTAGTACTGAATGAGAAAAAAGAAACAAAAGCAAAAGAAGAAAAAGTAGAAGAAAAGCAAGAAAAGATTATGTTTCAGGTGGATATCAAGGGTGCTGTCTTTGCTCCTGGAATTTATAGTATTGAAGAGGGAAGCAGAATTATTGATGTTATTGAAAAAGCTGGTGGTTTACGAGATGATGCAGATACTACGGTTTTAAATTTGAGTAAAAAAGTTTTTGATGAGATGGTTATCATTGTATATACACAAGGGGAAGTTCAGAATTTTAAAGAAACTAAAGAAATGGAAAATTATGTAAATCAAAAGTGTCAGGAGGGAATAGGTGAGTTACAAAATGATGCTTGTATTACAGAGAACAAACAAGAATTAACTTCATCAAAAATATCTATTAACCAAGCAACGAAAGAAGAACTAATGACTTTATCAGGTGTTGGCGAAGCAAAAGCAGATGCAATTATTGCCTATCGAGATGCACACGGCGGTTTTAAAACACTTGAAGAATTAAAAGAAGTTGAAGGGATAGGAGATGCACTTTTCACTACAATTTCGGAAAATATTACTCTCTAATTATTTTTATATTCCAGTTCTAATTCTTGCTTCTGTTTACACGATAGTCAGGCAATTTATTCCCAAAAAACCAATTGAAATAAAAAATAACAATACATTTTATGGCACTGTGACTTCTAAAAAAGTAGGAGAAGATTACTTACTTTTAGAAACAAATGGAAAAATTCCTCTGCAAGTATTTGTCACTTTAAAAGAACAAGAAGATTTTGTTTTCAAAGATACCATTACAGTAGGAAGTAAAATCGCTTTTCAAGGAGAGATAGAAAGAATACAAGATAAAACATCTTCTTTTTATGTTTCATCTTATGCCAAGTATTTGGAGAATAAGAATATCTTTTATCGAGTAACTACAGGAAATATTCAAAAAATAAAGCAAAATTCATTGATAGAAAGCATCAAGGAACAACTACACTTTAGGATAGAACAGCATTTTAAAACAAGTGCTTATTTAAAAACATTTTTATTAGGAGAACAAAATGAATTATCAAAAGTGACCAAGCAAAATTATCAAACATTAGGTATTTCTCATTTATTTGCACTATCAGGAATGCATATTTCATTTTTAGTAGGAGGACTTTATCTTTTTCTTAAAAAGATTATGAAGAATGAGAAAATCAGTTTTTATTTAGCTATTTGCTTTCTTGTCATTTATTACCTATTAGTGAAACAAAGTCCTTCTATTTTAAGAGCATGTCTTTTCTTTGTAATGTTTGAAGGAAATAAAGTTTATGATCTTCATATTAGACCTTACCAAATTCTTTTGTTTTTACTTTCTATCTTTTTATTATTAAATCCTTACATTTTAGGTGAAGTGTCTTTTTTATATTCATTTTCCATTGCCTCAGGTCTTATTCTATATAGCACTCATTTACAAAGTGAAAAGAAAATCCTTACTCTTTTAAAAAGTTCACTATTTAGTTTTATGCTTTCACTTCCTATTACGTTATACGTTCAAAATCAATTAAATCCTCTTAGTGTCCTTTTTAATCTTTTCTATATTCCATTTATTAGTAGTATTTTATTTCCATTATCTTTTCTAGTATTTCTATTCCCATTTTTAGAACCAATATATAGTATTTTAATTTTATTACTAGAAGGTAGCAGTAAGATTTGTGTAGAGTTGAGCCCACTTTTGACTTTTCCTAAAATCTCTATTTTCTATTTTATTTTCTTGTTTCTTCTTTTTCTCATCTGTCTTAGATACCGAAAAGTTTTCATCATTTATATACTCGTTTTCTTTCTTCCATTTCTATTTCCATATCTCAAGCAGGATACTTTGACGATGATAGACGTAGGACAAGGTGACTGCTTCTTATTTGAATCCAAAGGGAATGTGCTTTTACTTGATACAGGTGGGATAGAAGGAAAGAATATTGAAGAGCAAGATGCCTCTAATCTAATACAAGAGTTAAAAGCAAGAGGAATTTCTAAAGTAGAGGTGGCACTCTCACATGGGGATTTAGACCATTCTGGAAACTTACTAGATTTAATGAAGCAATTTAAAGTCAGTTCTATTTTCCTTAATTTAGGAAATATTTCTAGTACTGAAAAGAAAATAATTGCTTTGGCTCAAGAAAAACATATTCCTACTAAAATTATGAAAAAAGGAGAGAGCTTTGTAGTGGGGAATTTTCAATTCTTACAAATCAATGACAAATGGGATAATGAAAATGATAGTAGTTCAATTTATTTTGTTGTGAGCCAAAATAGAACCATGCTTTTCTTAGGGGATGCTTCAAAAGAAGTAGAAGAAAAACTCATGGAAACTTATGATTTTCCTCATCTTGCTCTTTTAAAAGTTGCCCATCATGGAAGTAACACGAGTACCAGTGATGCCTTATTAAAAACTAAAGTTGATATTGCTTTGATTTCTGTAGGAAGAAATAATCGATACCATCATCCAAGCGATATTGTGATACAAAAATTAAAACAAAAAAATATTAAGATTTACCAAAGCAGTCAAAAAGGAAGTGTTGAAATTAAATTTCCAACTTTAAATATCAAGACTTCTCTTGAAGCTCCATCATAAGACGTGATAAAATAGAGGTGAAAAGAGATGATTTCATGAAAGCTGTGAAAGAATATGTAAGAAGTGAAAACAAAAAAAGTTTACAAAGAAGTTATATGGATGCTTGCCAAAATCAGAATTTTAGAGACTATGTTGATACTCTTCCTTTGCCTGATGAAGTTTTAATGAAATATACCTCTCTTTTAGAAGAAGCTGTGAAAGAATGCCAAAATTGTAAGCATTGTAAAGGCTTAGAAACTTGTAAAAATCAAATCCCAGGGCATTTCTATCAACCAAACTGTCATGAAAATCAAATTATTTTTTCCTATCAAATGTGTTCTAAAATGGAACATGAAGAAGAACAGACGGCTTATCAAAAAAAGGTATCTTATTATGACCTTCCTAAAAATATGAAGACAGCGTCGTTCAAAGATTTTTATAAGGATTCTAAAGCAAGACTACCAATTGTTCAATATTTTCAAAGCTTTATGACGGATTATTTAAAAGGTAAAAAAGTGAAAGGCCTTTATCTAAGCGGCTCTTTTGGAAGTGGTAAGACGTATATGATAGCCTCGCTTTTTAATGAACTTGCGAAAAAAGGTGTGTCTTCTTGTATGGTTTATTATCCTGAATTATTAAGAAGTTTAAAGGCCTCTTTTAAAGATGATTATGAAGAACGTTTTGAGCAAGTAAAAACAGCACCATTACTCCTACTTGATGACATTGGAGCAGAAAACATTACAGCATGGTCTCGGGATGAGGTGTTAGGACCTATCTTACAATATCGAATGGAAGAAGAATTACCAACTTTCTTTACATCTAACTTTACACTGGATGAAATAGAGCAACTTTTGAGTGATACTGGAAAATCAATAGAAAAAGTCAAAGCAAAAAGAATTGTTGAGCGAATGAGACAACTTTGTGTTTTCCATGAATTAAAAAGTAAAAATAGGCGAGACTAAAAGAAAGCTTGTGTGCTATAATAAAAGAAAAGAATAAAGGAAGGATAAAAAATATGAGAAAATTAGAAAATAAGGTGGCTGTAATTACAGGCGGTGCTATGGGAAATGGTCTTGGAATTGCTAAGGTGTTCCTAAAATATGGTGCAAAAGTAGTGATATTAGACTATAGTGATGAGCTTGAACATACGATAGAACGTTTACAAAGTACTGAAAATGAAGTAGTTGGATATCAAGTAGATATTCGAGAAAAAGAGCAAGTTCAAGCAATTATTGATGAGGTTGGAAAGCACTATGGACGAATTGATATTGTCGTTAATAATGCAGGAATTTGTTATTTGGAAACATTTGAAAATATGACGGACGAAGTAAGAGATAGACATTTTGATATCAATATTAAAGGAACATGGAATGTTACAAAGTCAGCTCTTCCTTATATGAAAAAGGGACATGCTGCTATTGTGAATTTATCAAGCGTTACAGGACCTATGGTCGCAGATAGTGGCGAAGTTGCTTATGCGACAACAAAAGGAGCAGTTTTAGCATTTACGAAAGCTCTTGCTGCTGAACTTGTGAATGATGATATTAGAGTAAACGCAATTATGCCAGGATATATTCGTACACCAATGGTTGAGAACATGGCAAAAATTTCAAATCCAGAAAATCCAAAGAGTGTAGTAGATGGAATTGCTAGTGCTATTCCAATGAAGAGAATGGGTACAATTGAAGAGCTAGGTGAACTTGCTGCTTTCTTAGCGAGTGATGAAGCAAGTTATATTACTGCACAGGGTATTGTAATTGACGGTGGAAGTACTTTACCTGAGACTATGATTATGGGAGTTTAACTCTCTTTTTTATTTTAAAAATCCTCTTCTTTTTTGTTAACAGCTCGTTTATTTTTTCATCATTTCTTTTCTTTTTGTTATACTAGAGAAAAGAGGAGGCTTTATCATGAAAGTAAAAAGTTTATTACCCGCAGATACTTATATCATTTACAATAAAGCCTTTCTTCATGTCGAAGATAGAAAACTTCTTACTCTTTTATATCAGCCTATCATTGGTTCTTCGGCAGTAACTTTGTATTTAACGCTTTTAGATGATTTAATGAAAGAAGAAGTACTAAGTGAAGAATATACTCATCATCATTTAATGACAACAACCCAACTTCCACTAGAAACTTTAAAAACAGCTCGTGAAAAACTAGAGGCAGTAGGTCTTTTAAAAACCTATGTTAAGGAAGGTAGTATCAACCATTATGTTTATCTTTTATATGCTCCACTTGATGCGACGAGCTTCTTTAATCATCCTGTTTTAAATATTGTCTTATATAACAATATCGGCAAAAAAGAATATGACAAATTAGTTGCTTGTTTTAAAATTCCAAGAATTAGTTTGAAAGACTATGAAGATATTACTTTAAAGTTCAATGAAGTATTTAGAAGTACTTCTCTAAAACCTTTTGAAATCATTGATAATTTTAAGAAACAAGAGGCCTTATCACCTATTTTTGATGAACAAATTGATTTTGACATGCTTGCATCTTCTATACCCAAAGATATGATAAGCGAGAAGTGTTTTAATAAAGAAACAAAAGACTTGGTGAATGCTCTTGCTTTTACATATCACTTGGATACTTCAGTCATGCAGAATTTAGTAAGGGATGCTTTAAATGAAAAAGGAATGGTCGACAAAGTCGTTCTTCGTAAACTCTGTCGTAACTATTATCAATTTGAAGAAGGCGGACGTCTTCCAACATTGGTATATCAAAATCAACCAGATTTCTTAAAGAAGCCGGAAGGAGATACTTCCAAATGGGCGAAAATGGTTTATACCTTTGAAAACCTAACACCATATGCATATCTTGCTTCTAAATATAAAACAGGAAAACCAACGAAACATGATTTACAAATTATTGAAGATTTAATGATAGAACAAAAACTAAAACCAGGAGTTGTCAATGTTTTAATATCATATTGCCTAAGTATGAACAATGAACGTTTATCAAGAAATTATATTGAAGCAATCGCAGGACAATTTGTAAGACTTCACATTGAAACAGTAGAAGATGCAATGCGCTTAACAGAAAAAGAATATAAGAAAATGAAGAAATCAAAACAAAAACCTACAAGTAAGGTAAAAACACCCAAGAAAGAAGAACCTCTTCCTGAATGGTTTGGCAAAGAACAAGAACTTGATAAAACAACCCAAGAAGAAGAACAAGAGATGGATTCCATCCTAGAAAAACTTGCATAATTAGGCAATTTGTGGTATAATATGCACAAGTTTAGGGGGAAAGGAAAATGACAAAGTTTGAAAAAAAACTTGTACGTCATCTTGTGTGTGAAATACTATATGTCAGTTTTATCTTGATATTCTTAACAGCATTTTGGTTTGGTCCAAGAAAACAGATGCAGGAAGAAGGAAAAAATGTAGGTTATAAGACAACAGGTTTATCTAATATGTATGTAACCAACGAAGTTCAAAAACAAGAAATTACAGTAGATAATAAGGATGGAAAAGGAGATTTAATGTTGGTCTTTAATACAACGACACCATCTTCCATTTATTATCAAATACTAAGTAATGGTGCTCTTTCTGAAGAAAGATGCTTAGCGGACGATGGAGCAATTTATCTTCTTGCCTTAGAACAAAACCAAAAAACAACTTTAGAAGTACGTCTTTGGACGGATGAAAATGAAGAAGCGCAAGGAGAGTTATTGATGCTACCTGTTGCTTATCAAAATCAAGTATAAAAAATGTTTGTAAGAAAGTGCTTTCGCTTTCTTTTTGTTTTTGTTAAAATAGAAATAGATGTCCTTGTAACTCAGTAGGATAGAGTATCCGCCTCCTAAGCGGAAAGCCGGCAGTTCGAATCTGCCCAAGGACGCCAGTAGAAAATAAAAGTCTTGAAGTCTGTTCTTGTTTCAGGACTTTTTTGTTTGCTTAAATATCTTTGTAAATTTTTTTTATTTTCCATATCTCTTTCGACAAAACCTGTTTCTGCACTTTGCTATAGTGGTTGTGGTGATGAAATGAAAATCTATGTAGATGCTATTTTTTTCATCAATTTCAGTTATGATTTCTTTCTTTTAATGGCAGTCTCGTATCTTTTAAAAGAACATACTTCCATTCAAAAAATCTTCTTTGGTAGTCTTGTTGGTGTTAGTGCTCTTTTCTTTTTATTTTTACCAATTTCTTTCTTAACTTTACTTGCTGTCAAAATAGGAGTGAGTATTCTCATGATTTTAGTAACCTTTTCTTATGCAAATCGCACTCTATTCATCAGGCGAATTTCAACCCTTTATCTCGCATCCATTATCTTAGGAGGACTTATCTACCTATTAAGTGACACATTTTGTTATGAACGACAAGGGATTTTATTTCTACAAAATAAGACATCCATTCATTTTCTTATCATTCTCTTATTTGGTCCTATTCTATTTTACTGTTATATGAAAAAGTTGAAAGAAGAAAAACAAAATCTTACTTTGGTCCACCACTTAGAGTTGGAAGTTCTTGGAAAAAAGTACCAACTAGAAGGGTTTTTAGACACAGGAAATCAATTAAAAGACCCTTATAAAAAACGAAGTGTCATTTTACTCTATGATAAAAATTTTCTACCCAAAATAGAAGAGGGGATACTTGTGCCATTTCAAACAGCTAAAGGAACGGGGCTCGTTCGTTGTGTTGTTCCTCGAAAAGTAATAGTAGATGGGAAAGAGTTTCAAAATTATCTCGTCGGTTTTTTAGAAGAAGAAGTTCAAATTGAAGGAAGAAATTGTATTTTACCAAATCAAATGAGGGAGGAATTAGAATGATTAGTTTGTTATTGCTTGTGGGGTATTTGCTTGATTTTGTAAGTAGTGTTTTTTATGTTGGAGCAACAGACGTACTTCCTGAACCTTTATCAAAGGAAGAAGAAGAGTTTTATTTAGAAATGTTAGAAGATGGAGATGAACATGCGAAAGACGTTCTTATTGAACACAACTTGCGTTTGGTCGTATTTTTAGCTAAGAAGTATGAAAATACGAAAGTAGATTTAGAGGACTTAGTTAGCATTGGAACGATAGGTCTTATCAAAGGTATCAATACGTTTCGAAAAGGAAAAAATATCAAGCTTGCAACTTATGCATCACGCTGTATTGATAATGAAATCTTAATGTTTCTAAGGAAGAACAAGAAAACAAAACAAGAGATTTCTATTGATGCTTCACTTTCACTCGATGCTGACGGGAACGAACTTCATTTGGAAGATATTTTAGGAACAGATGCTGATATTGTTACAAAAGAGTTGGAAGATGAGACAGAAAAGAAAATTATGATGAACGAAGTGTTACATTTGCCACCAAGAGATAGGGATATTATTATTTTACGCTATGGGCTTTTAGGAAAAGAAGAAAAGACCCAGAAAGAAGTTGCGGAGTTATTAGGCATTAGTCAAAGCTATATTTCTCGAATTGAAAAGAAAGTCATTCGAAGGCTAAGGCAAGTTGTTGGACAATTATAGCTTGTCTTTTCTAAGATAGTTCGCTATAATAAAGAAGCAATTTAGGGGGATTTATGGCAGTATTTACATTAGATGAATTAAGAGAATTACCAAGTCAAAATATTTTTTTGGCAGAAGTGGATTATCAAAAGGCAAATGATAATTTGGAATATCAGGAAGAACTTTCTAAACTTCTAAAAGAAGAAGAAAAATATTTAGGGTTATGGCCTCATCGAAAAGAAGAAATTGAAGCCTATTACCGTGTTCGAAGAAAAGAATTGTTGCTTTATGGAAATGTTGTGGCGACGATTATCTATATGGATGATGAAAAGACCGTTGACTTACTGAGCAATGAGAAATTGAGTGATGAAGATCTTGTCATTCAAGAAACACTTTGTCCTATTTCCTTTTATTTAGGAGAAAAACCTTTAGAATATGGTGTGGTATTCCAGTCTTTTCCGCTTGAATGTTTTGCAAGAGTGAATGATGAACGTTTTTCGTACTTTGATTTTAAATCACAGAACTGTCATGATGGTGCTTTATTAGATGACTATGCTTTTTGGAAAACTCAAATCAAACGAAGCAAGTTGTATCAAGATTTCCAAGAAATTCATATGCTTATTGCTATGTGTGAAGATGCTCATGAATTAGGAACGATGCAAGTTATAAGAAAGCTTAATTTTCAAACACCTTATTTTAGCCAGTATGAATTGGACCACCTTGATTTGGATAGAATGTACTGTGCGATGATTACTTATGAAAATGGGGAAGATGTGCTTCCAAATGGCAAAATGTATGAAATGGATGAAGCAATAGAAGAAGCATATCAAGCTGCTAAAGAAAAATATGAATACGATAAGGAACGCTTTTTCAGTTACAAAAAAAGAAGAGAAGCGGATGTCAGGAAGACAAATCGTGGCGAGTTTGACCGTAGACGAAAGTGGTATTTGAAAAGTGAAGAAGAGTTGGTGGACAGAAAAGCAGAACGAAATAATTATTTGAAATGCTGTCAGATGGCTTCTACTATTCTTTATGAAACAGAAGAGGGCTACATTGATTTATATGCAAATCAAAAATTAGAAGCAACCAAAGCTGAAGTTGTTGAAGCTACTAAAGTTCCATTCAAGACATTTTGCGAAGATGATGTGCATTTTGAAGTCAAAAGAGCTTTAGGAGAAGATGGATACTATATGGTTTTAGTAGAACCTGTTGTCGCAATAGCAACCTCTACTTCTTCTTCCCATGACCATCTATTAAATGCCTATGCCAGTCTTTATTATCAAGAGCAATTTCTTCATGAAAAAGAGAAAGTTTTAATGAAAAAAGTAAAAAAACGTTAAGAAATGCAAAAACTTTGCGTTTTTTCTTTTATTTTAAGGCCTTTATCATATATAATAGGAATGTACAAATTTAATAAGGAGGAAAAAAGATGAAATATGTATATGCCTTTCATGAAGGAACAAAAGATATGCGTAACTTATTAGGTGGTAAAGGTGCAAACCTTGCTGAGATGACTAATATTGGTCTACCAGTTCCACGTGGTTTTACAATTACTACAGAAGCATGTCTTAAATATTATGAAGATGGCGAAGAATTAAAAGAGGATATTATAAAGGAAATTTATGAACAATTAGAGGCTTTAGAAAAGCGTACAGGTAAAACTTTAGGTGACCCCGAAAATCCATTACTTGTATCTGTTCGTAGTGGAGCACGTGCTTCTATGCCAGGAATGATGGATACTGTACTAAATCTTGGTATGAATGACGTTGTAGCTGAAGGCTTTTCTAAGATAACAAACAATAAACGTTTTGTATATGATAGTTATCGTCGTTTTATTCAAATGTTCGCAGACGTTGTTATGGGCTTTCCAAAGTCTAGTTTTGAACGTAAATTTGATGCGATAAAAGAAGAAAAGAAAGTGAAACTAGATACAGAATTATCCGCAGAGGATTTAATGGAAGTTGTAGCGATTTATAAAGAGGAATATAAGAAACATGCAGGACGTGAATTCCCACAAGATGCCAAAGAACAACTTTTAGAAGCTGTTAAGGCTGTATTTAGAAGTTGGAATAATGAACGTGCAATTCTCTATCGTCGATTAAATGATATTCCATCAAGTTGGGGAACTGCTGTCAATGTTCAAGAAATGGTCTATGGTAACAAAGGTGATACTTCAGGAACAGGTGTTGCATTTACAAGAAACCCTGCGACTGGTGAAAAGAAATTATTTGGTGAATTTTTAATGAATGCTCAAGGTGAAGACGTTGTTGCTGGTATTCGTACACCACAATCTATTGAAACTTTGGAAGAAATTCTCCCTGAATGTTATCAAGAATTTGTAAGAATTTGTGCATTACTTGAAGAGCATTATAAAGATATGCAAGATATGGAGTTCACAATTGAAGATGGTAAGTTATTCATGCTTCAAACAAGAAATGGAAAAAGAACAGCTCCTGCTGCCTTAAAAATTGCTGTAGACCTTGTTGATGAAGGTATGATTACTAAAGAAGAAGCTCTTTTAATGGTTGAGCCTAAATCACTAGACCAATTACTTCATCCAATGTTTGATACTACTGCTTTAAAGAAAGCGAAGGAAATTGCTAAAGGACTTGCTGCTT